>VAYM01000132.1 GCA_005884945.1 Actinomycetota bacterium
CGCACCCCTCTCAGGAGCGCGGGCTCTTTAGGCGTTTGATGACCCGGTCGCCAAGCTGCCTGTCAAAGCTCTCCGGGGTTGCAGCTGAGGTTAGCAGTCCACGACGCCGGGTAGTCTCGGCTCGCAGGAGCGCATGGCGTCGCCCGAACCGAGACCGCCCGTTCGCGTGCTCGTGGTTGACGACCACGAGCTCTTTGCCGCTGCGCTCAGGATGTACCTGTCGCGTGACGACCGGATCCGCGTCGTCGGTGTCGCGTCGAGCGGCCAGGAGGCGATCGACCTCGCGCTCGCCGAGGGCGCCGAGGTGGTGCTGATGGACATCTTCATGCGCGGGATGGACGGGCTCGAGGCGACGAAACGGCTACGGTCGATCAGGCCGGAGACCCGTGTCATCGTCCTCACCGGGCTCTCCGGCGACGAGGTCGGGGTCGAGGCGCGCGCGGCAGGCGCCGACGGCCATCTGCAGAAGGGCTCCGTCCACGAAGAGCTCGTCGATGCGGTGCTTCGCGTCGCTGCGGGTGAGGCGCTCGGGCCGATTCAGTAGCCGCTGAAGCGGTCCGGGCGAATGTGGTCTTCCGCCACGCCTGCGGCCTTCAGCGTCTCGACCATTCCCTCGGTCATCGGCGGCGGGCCTGCGACGAGGTACGTGTAGGAATCGACGTCGTCGCCGAGGTGGTCGCGCAGGAACTGCTCGTCCATGCGGCGTCGCTCGCCGTCCCACGCCGGATCGTCCGTCATGGTCAGCACGACGCGGATGTTGTCGTTCTCGCGGTCGAGCTCGGCGAGCTCGTCGAGGAACGCGGCCGACTCGCGATCGCGGTTCGAGTACAGCAGCGTCACGCGGTGCGGCAGCTTCTCCTCCGAGATGTAGCGCAGCATGCAGCGGAAGACGGTGATGCCGATGCCGCCGGCGACGAACACGTATGGGCGGTCCATCTCCTCGGGGAGCGTGAAGTCGCCCTTCGGATGCTCCACGTCCACCTCCGCACCGACGGGGAGCTCGGCGAGCGTCTTCTTGAACGCCGTGTCGCGTAGCCGCGTGCAGAGACCGAGCACGCCGCGCTCGTTCGGTGACGTCACGACCGAGATGTGCCGCCGCAGCCCGCGCTCGTCCTCGTACTTCGATTGGAGCAGGTCGACCCAGAAGTACTGCCCCGCCTTCCAGTCGAGCTCCTCGCCGAGCAGGTCGAAGACGACGAGGAGCGTCCCCTTCGCGACCTCGCGCTTTTCCTTGATGGTCGACCGCACCGGTTTCTATGTACGGCCGGACACCGTCAACTGGTTTTCCGCGTGCCGGACGCGCTGCTCGAGCTGCCAGCGGTCGGCGCTCGACTCGCCGCGCTCCACGCGCTCGAGCTCGGCCTGCGCCTCCTCGAGCTGGCGCCGCGCCCGCTCGTCGTCGATATCGGTTGCCTTGACCGCGTCGTCGACGAGCGCGATCGCCCGGTCGAGCTGCACCTGGAAGAAGCCGGGCCCCGTCGCGAACTCCTGCACTTCGCCCGCGTCCCAGTCCGTGTAGACGCGGGTCGAGCCGGCCTTCAGCGTCGCGATCAGCGGCGCGTGACGCGCGAGGACGCCGATGTCTCCCGCCGCACCGGGGACGACGATCACCTCGGCCTCGCCCTCGAACGCCGGTCCCTCCGGCGTCACGAGCGAGACGTCGAACTTCTTGCGGTCGGCCACCGATCAGGAGACGCCGGCCGGTTCGGGCTCCGGCTCGCGCGCGTCCTCGGCGATCTCAGGGCCCTCGGCGGTCTGCTCCCCCTCCTGTCCCTGCTCGGGCTGCTCGCCCGCCAGGCGCTTGCCTTTCTCGACAGACTGCTCGATCGTCCCGACCATGTAGAACGCCTGCTCGGGCAGGTCGTCGTGCTTGCCGGCGAGGATCTCCTGGAAGCCCTTGATCGTGTCTTCGAGCTTCACGTACTCGCCCGGCGTCCCCGTGAACTGCTCGGCGACGTAGTTCGGCTGCGAGAGGAAGCGCTGGATCTTGCGCGCGCGTGCGACGACGAGCTTGTCCTCGTCGGAGAGCTCGTCGATGCCGAGGATCGCGATGATGTCCTGCAGATCCTTGTAGCGCTGCAGCACCTCCTGCACGCGCGTCGCCGTCTGGTAGTGCTCGCTCGAGACGACGCCCGGCTGCAGCGCGCGCGAGAACGAGTCGAGCGGATCCATCGCGGGATAGATGCCCTGCTCGACGATGTAGATCGCCTGCACGGATGTCACGGAGCCGGTACGCGTCGATGTGATCCGTTCCTGGAGCTGGCCCATCTCGGTGGCGAGCGTCGGCTGGTAGCCGACGGCGCTCGGCATCCGTCCGAGCAGCGCGGACACCTCGGAGCCCGCCTGCACGAAGCGGAAGATGTTGTCGATGAAGAGCAGGACGTTCTGGCCCTGGTCGCGGAAGTACTCCGCCATCGTCAGGCCGGAGAGACCGACGCGCAGACGCGCACCCGGCGGCTCGTTCATCTGTCCGTAGACGAGCGCGACCTTGTCGAGCACTCCCGACTCGGTCATCTCGAGCAGGAGGTCGTTGCCCTCGCGGGTGCGTTCCCCGACGCCCGAGAAGACGGACACGCCCTCGTGCTCCTGCGCGACGTTGTGGATCAGCTCCTGGATGATCACCGTCTTGCCGACGCCGGCGCCGCCGAAGAGCCCGACCTTCCCACCGCGGACGAACGGTGCGATCAGGTCGATGACCTTGATCCCCGTCTCGAAGATCTCCGTCGTCGGCGACAGATCCCGGAACGCGGGCGGGTCGCGGTGGATCGGCCAGCGCTCCGCGTCCTTCGGCGCATCCTTCTCGTCGATCGGGTCGCCGAGGACGTTCCAGAGCCTGCCGAGCGTCGCGTCCCCGACCGGCACGGAGATCGGCGCACCCGTGTCGACGACCTCGAGCCCCCGGGCGAGGCCGTCCGTCGAGTCCATCGCCACCGCACGCACGCGGTCGTCGCCGAGATGCTGCTGGACCTCCGCGATCAGCGAGCGCGCCTCCTGCTCCTCCCGCTTCGGGATGTCGATTCTCAGCGCGCTGTAGATCTCGGGGAGCTCGCCGGTGAAGACGGCGTCGATGACGACGCCCTTGATCTCGACGATCCGGCCGGACTCCTTCGCGTTTCCGTCACGCATTGCCCTCCCTAGGCGACCGCTGTGACAGAGGCGCGCACGGCGACGGCCGTGCCAGCAGCCGTGAGTCTAACGTCGAAAAAGGGGTTAGAGCGCGATCCGGTCGCCGGTGCGCTGCGGGCTGATGCGGAATCGCACTTTGCCCGGGACGAGCTCGTCGCCGCGGTCGGTCGCGTGGAGCCCGATCTTCACGGACGGCCCCGATGCCTCGTGTGCCATCAGGCCGCTGATCGCGGAGAGGCCGCCCACCAAGGCGACGGCCGCGGCCGCTGCGCCGGCCTGGAGCGCGCGGATCGAGACGAGCCGGCGACGCGGGACGACGACGCGGAAGCGGACTTCCTCGAGCGGCGTCCGGCGTAGAGTCGCCGTCGCGCCGGTGATCTCGTCGCGGAACGTCCGGCAGCCGGCGCAGTGGTCGAGATGCGCGTCGAGCCGCGCGCGATCGAGCTCCGCCAGCTCGCCGTCGAGCTGGAGCGAGAGGAGCTCGCGTGCGCTCTCACATGCGTCGAATGTCGATCGGACGAGTCTCACGTGGGTTCTGACGGGAGTGCCAATTGAAAGTTAGCCAACCCTGCCGGTCAGATCGGCAAATCCCGGCCGATATCAAGACCTCTAATGACCCGCGGTCGTCGTGTGCGCGCCCGCGGGCTCTGCGCCGGTGACCGTCAGCGGCTTCACGATCTCGGCGAAGTGGCAGGCGCTCGGATGCCCCTGCCCGCGGTCGATCAGCGCCGGCTCTTCCTCCGCACAGATCGGCTGCGCCTTCCAGCAGCGCGTGCGGAACCGGCAGCCGGATGGAGGATTGGCGGGGCTCGGCACGTCGCCTTCGAGGACGATGCGCTTCCGCTTGCCGCGCTGCGTCGGCTCCTCGATCGGCACCGCGGACAGCAACGCCTGCGTGTACGGATGCGACGGCCGATCGTAGATGTCTTCCTTCGACCCGAGCTCGACGATCTTGCCGAGGTACATGACGGCGACCCGATCCGAGATGTGCCGGACGAGCGAGAGGTCGTGCGCGACGAACAGATACGTGAGCCCGAAGTCGCGCTGCAGCGACTCGAGCAGGTTGACGACCTGCGCGCGAATCGAGACGTCGAGCGCTGACACCGGCTCGTCGAGCACGACGAGCTGCGGGTTGAGCGCGAGCGCGCGTGCGAAGCCGATGCGCTGCCGCTGACCGCCTGAGAACTCGTGCGGGAACCGGTTCGCATGCTCCGGGCTCAGGCCGACGGTACGGAGCAGCTCCCCGACACGCTGCTTCCCTTCGTTGCCGCGATAGAGACCGTGGACGCGCAGCGGCTCGGCGACGATCTCGCGCACGGTCATGCGTGGGTTGAGCGACGCGTATGGATCCTGGAACACGATCTGCAGCTCGCGCCGGACAAGGCGCATCTTCCGCCGGCTGAGCCGCGTGATGTCGCGCCCGTTGAAAACGATCCTGCCGGCCGTCGGTTCGAGCAACTTGATGATCGTCCGGCCGAGCGTCGTCTTTCCGCAGCCGGACTCGCCGACGAGCCCGAGCGTCTCCCCCGCCTCGACGACGAGATCGATGCCGTCGACCGCGTGGACCTGCCCGACGACGCGCTTGAGGAGACCGGCGCGGATCGGGAAGTGCTTCGTCACTCCTTCGAGGCGGAGGATCTCGTTGCCTTCCTCCGCACGGTCGTGAACGGCCTCGAGAGCCTCGTCCGCTTGCTCCACTTCGGGCGTGGCGCTCAGCTCAGGTCACCCCCTCCGCGACGGTCGGCTCTGCGAGCTTCGAGGTCGCGCCTTCGAGCTCCTCGGCGAAGTGGCAGGCGGAGAGGTGCACGCCGGTGCCGCCCGCGTGGATCGGGCGGAGCGGCGGCTCCTCCTCGCGGCAGCGCGCGCGTCCCTGCGAGAGGAAGCAGCGTGGATGGAACGGGCAACCCGGAGGCCGATTGATGAGGCTCGGCGGCTGGCCCGGAATCGGCCGCAGCCAGTCCTCGTCCGCCGTCAGTCGCGGCAGGCTTTCCATCAACCCGATCGTGTACGGATGCCGCGGCGCCGCGAAGATCGTGTTCACGTCGCCGAGCTCGACGATCTTGCCGGCGTACATGACGATCACGCGGTCGGCCATCTCGGCGATGAGCCCGAGGTCGTGCGTGATCAGGATCGTCGCCGCGTGCGTCTCGTCCTGCGCGGTCTTGAGGACCTCGAGGATCTGCGCCTGGATCGTCACGTCGAGCGCGGTCGTCGGCTCGTCGGCGATCAGCAACGCCGGCTGGTTCGCGATCGCCATCGCGATCATCGCACGCTGGCGCATGCCTCCGGAGAACTCGTGCGGGTACTGCTCGAACCGTCGCTCGGGCTGCGGGATGCCGACCGTCCGCAACAGCTGGATGACGTGATCCTTGACCTCGTCGTCCTTCTCGGAGCCGTGGTGCGCCTTGATCGTCTCGCCGAGCTGGAAGCCGATCTTGAGCACCGGGTTCAGCGACGTCATCGGATCCTGGAAGACGATCGCCATCGAGTTGCCGCGCACCCGACGAAGCTCCTTCTTCGACAGCTTCAGGAGGTCGCGTCCCTGGAACATCGCCTCGCCGCTCACGACCTTCCCCGGCGGTTGCGGGATCAGGCCGAGGATCGACATCGTGCTCACGCTCTTGCCCGAGCCGGACTCGCCGACGATCCCGAGCGTCTCGCCGGGATAGACGTCGTAGGTCACGCCGTCGACGGCCCTGACGACTCCGTCGTCGGTCGTGAAATGGACCGCGAGATCGCGGATCGAGAGGACCGGCTCAGGCACGTATGCGGCGCTGGGTGGGGTCGAGAGCGTCCCGGAGGCCGTCGCCGATGAAGTTGATGCACATGACGATGATCACGATCGTCAATCCGGGGAAGACAACGAGCCACCACTGCGTCTGCATCTGGGTCTCGCCCTGGGCGATGAGGTTGCCGAGCGCGGCCGTCGGGGGCTTGATCCCGAAGCCGAGGAACGACAGTGCGGACTCGGTGAGGATCGCGCCGGCGGTGACCAGGGTCATGTTGACGATGATCGGCCCCATCGAGTTCGGGAGCATGTGCCTGAAGATGATCCGGACGTCGCCGGAGCCGGACGCCTTCGCGGCCTCGACGTACTCCTTCTCGCGTAACGACAGGAAGAGACCGCGGACGACACGCGCGATGCCCGTCCAGAAGAGGAGCGCGAGGATCAGCGCGACGCGGTACTCCTGACCGAGATGGAAGAGCCCGAGGTTGATGGTGCCGTTGCCGAGGCGCGCCGCGGCCACGAGCAGGACGGCCAGCGGCGGTAACGTCAGGATCAGGTCGGTGAAGCGCATCAGCAGGTTGTCGAGCCAGCCGCCGAAGTAGCCGGCAAAGGAGCCGACCAGCGTCCCGAGGATCGTCGACAGGATCGAGACGAAGAACGCGACGCGCGCCGACGTGCGGATGCCGTACAGGACGCGCGAGAAGTAGTCGCGGCCGAGCTGGTCGGTGCCGAAGTAGTGGTGCGCCGTCGTCGTCGGCCCGGCGTTGATGTTGTTCAGGTCGATCGCGTCGTACGAGTACGAGGCGATGTGACCGGCGAACGCGCCGCACAGCAGGACGGCGATCAGCACGACCAGGCTCCCCATCGCGAGCCGGTGGCGGAAGAACCGGCTGCGCGCGTACGCCCACTGGCTGCGTGCCTTGAGCTCGAGACCCGACTCGTGCGCGAGCGCGCTGTCGGTGAGCTCCGGCGCGAGGTCGGTCGGCGCGCCGGGCATCGTCCGCACCTGCGAGCCCGACGCGTACAGCGTGCCGTCGAGGTCGACGAGCGGCGCGTCGGGCGAACCGGGCTCCGGTGGGCGCGAGACCTCAGTCAAGGCGGATTCTCGGGTCGAGGAAGCCGAGGACGACGTCGGCGACCAGGTTGAAGAACACGACCATCACCGACGTGACCATCAGCCACGCCATGATCACGTACGTCTCGCCTCCTGAGAGGGCGTCGATGAAGTACCTCCCCATCCCCGGCAAGCCGTAGACCGTCTCGGTGATCACGGTACCGCCGAAGAGGGTGCCGAAGTCGATCGCGGCGAGCGTCATCAGCGGGATCAGCGCGTTGCGGAACGCGTGCTTGAGAACGACGCGGCGCTCGATCAACCCTTTCGCGCGAGCGGTCCGAATGTAGTCGGCGTTGATGACCTCGAGCATCGAGGCGCGCATGAAGCGGCTGTAGCCGGCGATGCTGATCGTCGCGAGCGTGAACACCGGCAACACGAGGTGCTGGATCCGCTGGATCAGGAAGTGGAGACCGGTTCCCGGATCCACGTTGTCGAGACCCGAGGTGTAGAAGATCCGCACGCCCCACTTGTTGAAGATGTTCACGAAGATGATCTGGAGGATCAGGCCCAGCCAGAACACGGGTATCGCCAGGCCGAGGAAGCTCAGCGTCGTCATGCTGTAGTCGAAGATCGAGTACTGCCTCACGGCTGAGTACACCCCGACCGCGATCGCTAACAGCAGGGTGAGCACCTCGGCGGCGATGATCAACTGCAGCGTCACCTTCAGCCGGTTGAGCATGTCCGGCAGGATCGGACGCGAGCCGAGGATCGTCTTCCCGAAATCGTGCGTGAAAGCGTCCTGCACCCAGTAGCCGTACCGCTCGATGATCGGCTTGTCGAGGTGGTTCTCCTTCTGCACAAGCGCGATCGCTGCCTTGTTGACGTTCGGCTGCATCTTCGCGGCCTCGAGCGGGTCCGTCGTCGTCGCGACGAACGTGAAGATGAGGAAGCTCGAGACGAAAAGGACCGGGATGCTGTAGAGCAACCTGCGGATGATGTAGGTCACCATGGCGGGTCCTTCGGGGTCTGATGGTGGGCCACTGTTCCTCCGGTGGGCTGAATCATGTCACCTCTGCCGCGTGCCCGGCCGGTTCCTGCTGATCTTCTTATCTCGGAGAGTAGTTCCCTTTTCCGATGAACGGAATCCCGCCCCCGCACGGGCGGCGGAGGCGGGATTCCCGGATTCGTGCCTAGAGCCTCGGCCCTACGCCTTCGTCCACTTGTTGATGTTCCACACCGGACCCTCGCTCGTCGGGTTCTCGAGGAGACCCTTCATCGAGGTCCGATAGATCAGGTACGTCGGCTTCTGGAACAGCGGGACGGTCGGCACCTGCTTGACCATCTGCGCCAGCGCCGCATTCGTCAGCGCGTACTGCCTCGCGGGGACGAGCTGGTGGTTGGCGTTCACCAGGTCGCGGTCCACCGTCTTGTCGCAGTAGCCCTGGTTGTTGTCCTGAGCGTGATCCGAACCGCTGCGGCAGCCGTAGATGTCGTCCCAGCCGCTGATGTCGGGCGAGCCGACCCAGGCGAAGAGGATGATGTCGTAGTTGCCGTTCGGCAGGTCCTGGCTCAGGGCGTTCGGCGTGTCGTCGGCGACGAGCTGGATACCGACGTCCTTCAACTGGGCCTGCATCGCCTCGAACGAGAGCTCACGGAGCTGGTTGCCGCTCTTCCACTTGAACTTGAACGACGCCTTCGTTCCGTTGCAGGTCCAGACGCCGCCGGCACCCGGGGTTGCCGGGCCGCCGGTGCAGCCGGCCGACTTCATCAGCGCAATCGCCTTCTTGGCGTTGTGCGTGTAGCCCTTCCAGTGCCCCTTGTAGTTCTTGTTGCCCGTCAGGATGATCGGGTCGTTCAGGACGGGAAGGCCAGGGGCGATGTCCGTCTTCGTGTACAAGGCCGAAACGATCGCCCTGCGGTCGATGCCGTACGCGATCGCCTGGCGCACCTTCAGGTTCTTCAGCAGCGGGTTGAACGGGCCCTTGCCGAAGCCCATGTTGAAGTCGATGTGCTCGAAGATCGGACCGCGGCCGACCTGCACCTTGATCCCGGCCGTGTGGCGAAGCGGGACGAGGAACAGCTGCGGCTGCGGGTAGATCACGTCGACCTCGCGGCCGCGGATTGCCTCGGCCGTCGTGTTCGTGTCCGGCAGGAAGCGGTACACGGCCTTGGCGAGCTTCGCCTTCGGGCCCCAGTACTTCGGGTTCCGGAGAAGCGTGAGCTGCTTGCCGCGATCCCAGCCACCGTTCGGCAGATAGAAGGGGCCGCCCGAGATCGGCTTGCCGTCCTTCGGGTTGTTCATGTCGTTGATCCAGACCTTGTTGAAGTCCTCACCGCTGACGGCGAAGGACGGCATCACGGCCTGTGCCCCGAACAGCGTCTTCCAGCCGGCGAACGGCTTGGAGAACGTGAAGCGGACCGTCTTCTTGTTGATGATCCGTGAGGACTTGATGTCCTCGTAGCCGGTCTGGCTGAGGATCTTGAAGTTCTTGTTCATGATCACAGACAGGCCGGTGACGTAGTCCGCGGCGGTGATCGGCCGCGTCGGACCGCCGGCCTCGTACCACACGGCGTTCCTCTTGATGTGGTACGTGAGCCGGAACGGGTTGTTCTGCACCGTCGTCGTCGCGAGCTCCGGGCGGAAGCTGAAGTCCGGATAGACGCGGTACGTGGTGGGGAAGACCGGCGAGATGACCTCCGTACCCCAGAAGAGGTTTCCGCCGATGATGTCCCCGTTCAGGATGCCCGGCTCCTGATCCGCACCGAAGATCACGGTGCCGCCGGCCTGGGCAGACTGCTGGCTCGCGGAGCCGGTTGTCACGACGGCAAGCGCCGCGAGAACCACTCCGGCGAGAAGCCAGAGCTTGCGTAGATGCATCTACTCCCTCCGTTCGTTCGGACTGGAAAGCCGCTCTCCCCAGTCCTGCCTCCTCTTGCTCTACAGCGCCTCCTCGGAGAGGCGGCGCGGTAGTGTAGCCGCAAGGGACGTTTTTCCCCTGCTCGTCCTCAGACGCCGCGAGGGACGTTTTGTTAGAGGACCGCGGGGGCCCGCGTGAGCGCGGAATCCTAGGCCGTGAGGGCGTCCGCGCCGGCGACGACCTCGAGGATCTCCTGCGTGATCTCCGCCTGGCGCGCGCGGTTCATCGCGAGCGTGAGCGTGTCGATCAGCTCCCCGGCGTTCTTCGACGCGTTGCGCATCGCCGTCATCTGCGCGCCGTGCTTCGACGCGGCGGACTCGAGCAGCGCGCGGTAGAGCTCGGTCTCGATGTACACAGGGAGGAGTCGCTCGAGGATCTCCTCAGGCTCCGGCTCGAAGATGAAGTCGCCGTGCGTGGTGTCCCGCTCCTGCTCCTCGGCGTCGGTCTCGAGCAGGTCCTCCGACAGCGGGAGGATGTCGAACACCGTCACCCGCTGGACGAGCGGCGAGACGAACGAGTTGTAGACGATCGTCACGCGGTCGACCTCGCTCTCCGTGTAGAGCTCCGCGAGCTTGTGCGCCACCGCCTGCGCATCCGCGTAGCGCGGCTCGTCCGTGAAGCCGCTGAACTCGGCGGCGAGACGGTAGCGGCGAAAGCGGAGCGTCCCCGCCGGCTTCCGCCCGACCGGTATCCAGACGACCTCCTTGCCTTCGCCGCGCAGCCGGCGGTCCAGCGACAGCACGCGCCGGATGACCTGGGAGTTGAACGGGCCGGACAGGCCGCGGTCGCCGGCGATCGGCACGAGCGCGACCTTGTTCACCTCGTCCCGCTGCTGCAGCAGGGGCAACCCGCGCACCGATGTGCTCGCCCGCGCCGTCCCTGCCATCAGCTCCAGCATGCGGTCCGCGTACGGTCGCATCGCCTCGATCCGCATCTGCGCCTTGCGCAGCTTCGCGGCCGCGACGAGCTCGAGCGCACGCGTGATCTTCCGGGTGTTCGTGACGGAGCGGATCCGCCGGCGGATGTCCTGCGTCGTGGCTATGAGACCAGGGCTTCTTCCTGCTCGACGTTGAACGTCTGCTTGAACTTGTTCAGCGCCTCGTCGAGCTTCGCCACGAGCTCGTCCGACAGCTCGCCCGCCTCGCGGATCTCCTTGTAGACGGTCTCGTCGGCGCGCATGTACTCGCGGAGCTCCTCCTGGAAGCGCGGCACCTGCTCGACGGGAATGTCGTCGAGATACCCGTTCACGCCCGCGTACAGCGCGACAACCTGCTCCTCCATCGGCCACGGCTGGTACTGCGGCTGGTTCAGCGAGGCGATCATCCGCTCGCCTCGCGCGAGCGCCTGCTGCGTCGCCTCGTCGAGCTCCGAGCCGAACTGCGCGAACGCCTCCAGCTCCCGGTACTGCGAGAGGTCGAGCCGCAGACGCCCGGCGACCTTCCGCATCGCCTTCGTCTGCGCGGACGCGCCGACCCGCGAGACGGAGATGCCGACGTTGATCGCCGGACGCACGCCGGAGAAGAAGAGGTCCGTCTCGAGGTAGATCTGTCCGTCCGTGATCGAGATGACGTTCGTCGGGATGTACGCCGCGACATCGCCCGCCTGCGTCTCGATCACCGGGAGCGCCGTCAGCGACCCGCCGCCGAGCTCGTCGTTGAGCTTGCACGCGCGCTCGAGCAGCCGCGAATGGAGGTAGAAGACGTCGCCGGGGAACGCCTCGCGACCGGGCGGGCGGCGCAGGAGCAGCGAGAGCTGGCGGTACGCGTCCGCGTGCTTCGACAGGTCGTCGTAGCAACAGAGCGCGTGCCGGCCGTTGTAGAGGAAGTACTCGCCCATCGCGCAGCCTGCGAACGGCGCCATCCACTTGATCGGCGCCGCCTCCTGCGCGGCCGCGGAGACGATGATCGTGTAGTCCATCGCGCCCGCGTCACGCAGGAGCTCGTAGACCTGCGCGACGGAGGACGCCTTCTGCCCGATCGCGACGTAGATGCAGATGACGTCGCTGTCGCGCTGGTTGAGGATCGTGTCGATGAGGATCGCGGTCTTCCCCGTCTGGCGGTCGCCGATGATCAGCTCGCGTTGGCCGCGGCCGACGTTCGTCATCGAGTCGATCGCCTTGATGCCGGTCTGGAGCGGCTCCTTCACCGGCTGGCGCGCGATCACGCCGGGCGCCTTGAACTCGAGCGGCCGCGTCTCCGCCGCCTCGATCGGCCCCTGCCCGTCGAGCGGGTTCCCGAGCGGGTCGACCACGCGACCGAGGAGCGCCTCGCCGACCGGAACGCTCGCGACCTTGCCGGTACGACGAACCGGCTCGCCCTCCTTCACGTGCTGCCACTCGCCGAAGAGCGCGGCCCCGACGTCGTCCTCCTCGAGGTTGAACGCGAGGCCCACGACGCCGTGCTCGAGCTCGAGCATCTCCAGCGCGACGCAGTTCTCGAGGCCGTAGACCCGCGCGATGCCGTCCCCGATCTGGAGGACCGTGCCGACCTCGGCGAGGTCGGTCTCGACGTCGTAGCGCTCGATCCGGTCCTTGAGGATCGAGGTGATTTCTTCGGGACGTAGCTTCACGTGCGCTCCTTCTAGACGGACTTTTTGAGCCCGGCGCGCCGGAACTCGGGGAGGGTCTGCGCGATCCTGATCGCCGCCGCGAAGTTGTTGCCTGCGCGTCCCGACTCGTCCCTGACGTCGCGGAGCCTCTTCTGGCCCTCGGCCGTCACGTCGTTGCGTCCGGAGGCGAGGAGCGGCGTCGCCTTCTGCACGGCCGCCGCGACGATCACGTAGTTGTCGCACGCCTTGTGGAGCTTCTCGTCGATCGACCTCAGCTTCGAGTCGCTGCCCGGCGGCGGGCCGATCTCCACGAGCTTGTTCGAGCAGCGCAGGAGGTCGTTCATGCGGTTCTTGATGATCCTCAGCGTCGTCGGGTTCTGGCTCGCGATGTACAGCTGGATCTGCGGGTTGTTGAAGCTCGTGAGGACGTTCAGGTCCGCGTTCAGCGGCCGCAGGAAGATGTTCACGATCCGGTCCGCCCACTCCTGACGCGTCATGGCAGCCGGAAGCACGGGGCCGATCGGGATCGTACTCGTCGCCGCGCCTTTCTTCGAGCCGCCGCAACCGGTGAGGACGAGCGCGACGAGGAGGAGAACGAGGAGCGCACGTTTCATCACCTCGATGAGACGAGCTCCCGGCGCAAACGTTCGAGCCGACCGCGCACGCTGGCGTCGACACGCAACGAGCCGGCCTCGAGCACGAGGCCTCCGATCAGGTCCGGATCGACCGCGCGCGTCGCCTCGACCGTGCGGCCCGACGCCTGCTCGATCTGCTCGACGATCTGCGCGGCCTCGTCGTCCGAGAGCTCGTACGCGGTCGTCAGCGCGACGTTCAGCCGCCGTTCTTCGGCTGCGACGAGCCGCTCGAACTCGCGCGCGATCTCCTCGATGCCGCCGACCCGTCCCTTCTCTGCCGTCAGGCGCACGAAGTTGCGCACGAGCTCGTCCGCGTCGCCGAGCAGCTCGTCGAGGAGGCGCGCCTTCGCGCGCGGATCGACCTGCGGATTCCGCAGGACGGCGCGGAGCTCGGGAACCTCGGCGACGGCCGTCGCGAAGTCCTCGAGCTGTTCGTGCACCAGCTCGAGCCGGCCTTTCTCCTTCGCAGCCTCGAACAGCGCGCGCGCGTACGTGCGGTGGACGGCGCTTATCTCGCCACCTCCTCCTCCAGCACGGAGAAGTCGAGCTCGCCGATCGCCTCGTCGATGAGCCGGCGATGGTCGGCGTCGTCGAGCGCCTTGCCGGTCACCTTCGCCGCCGCGACGAGCGTCAGCTCTGCGACCTCCGCGCGGATCTGCTCGAGCGCACGATGCGTCTCCGCCTCGATCTGACGGCGCGTCTCCTCGAGCCGCCGCTGCCGGTCGGCCTCGGTCTCGTCCTTGACGCGCTCGCGCTGCGCCTCCGCCACCCTGCGCGCCTCCTGCAGGATCTCCTCCGCCTGGCCGCGCGCCTGCCCGATTAGCGCTCGGTGCTCTTCCAGCAGCCGCCGCGCCTCGTTTCTCGCCGCGTCGGCCTCGTCGAGCGAACGCCGGATACGGTCGCGGCGCTCGTCGATGAGCTTCTGGATCGGGCCGAACGCGTACCGCTTCAGGACCCAGAACGTGATCCCGAAGCAGACGAGCGTCCAGATCATCAGCCCCGGCGTGATCTTCAGGAGTGCGTTCGAGGCGACCATCTACTTGACCAGGACGAACGCGAGCAGACCGCCCAGGAGCCCGTAGAAGACGACGGCCTCGGTCAGTGCGAAGCCGAGCCACATCAGCCCCTGTAGCTCGCCCCGTAGCTCCGGCTGGCGGGCGACGGACTGGATCATGGAGCCGAAGATGTTGCCGATGCCGATGCCGGCGCCGACGGCTCCGAGACCGACGCCGAGACCGAATGCAATCGCCTGCCCCTGAGCGACCTGCGGCTTGGCGGCGAATACGAGAGACACGAGAGTCGACAAGTGAGCCTCCTTTAGTGCTCCGGCTCGATCGCCGAGCCGATGTAGATCGCCGACAGCGCGGCGAAGATGAACGCCTGGATCGAGACGACGATGACGACTTCGAACGCGTAGAAGATCAGCGCGGCGGGAAGTCCGAGGAACCGCCACGGCGGCGTGTGGATCACGAAGACGAGGCCGATCATGACCAGGATCAGCATGTGGCCCGCGAGCATGTTGGCGAAGAGTCGGACGGAGAGCGAGATCAACCGCATGAAGACGGAGATGAATTCGATCAGCGCGATCGGGACGACCATCGCCCTCGGCACCTCCGGGATCAGGCTCTTGACGTAACCGAACGCTCCGTTGAAGCGAACGCCCTCGATGTGCGTGAACACCCACGTCATCAGCGACAGCGCGAGCGTGACGGAGAGGGACGCGGTCGCGGCGTAGATGCCGAACGTCGGGACGGCCAGCCCGCCGATGTGAAACTTGTCGTCGGAGAGGGGCAGCGGGATGAACCCGACCATGTTCAGCACCCAGATGAAGATCAACAGCGTCGCGACGTACGGAAACCAGAGTCCGATCGCCTTGCTCGGCAGTCCCTGCTCGGCGATCTGCGTCTGCGCCACCTCGTAGATCTGCTCGCCGACGGTCTGGCGCACGCCGGGGCGAACGCCGATCCGGACGCGCATGAACACGATCCCGAGCAGGATCGAGAGCAACGTTCCGAGCATCAGGTAGGCGACGGCCTTGTTGATCGAGAGGTCGAGCGGCCCGACGTGGATCGGCACCCAGGCGTGCAGCTGGAACTCGTCCTCCGGGTGGAAGTCTTCGGCGAACGCCTGCGACGGAACGGCGAGCGCGAGGAGCGCGACCGCCGCGAGCGTGAGCCGCTTCACCGCTGCGCCTCCCCGGCGAAGTACGTCACGACGGAGACGCCGAGCTCGAACGTGTAGGCAAGCGCGTAGAGCACGGCAGCGCCGAGCGCGAGCTTCGCGTCGGAGACCGCCACGACAACCAGCACCACCATCACCGCAATCGCCCGGAACATCATCCCGAATGCCGCCACGCCCGAGGCTGCGAGGCTACCGAGGCCGATTCGCAGCCGCACCAGCAGCAGGCCGAGGCCCTGGGCCGCGAGCCAGAGGACCGCGGCGAGCGCCCACGAGCCGAAGCGCCAACCCGCGACGAGGAAGATCGGCAGTGCGAGGACGAGCACCGCGCCGCCGGCCGCGATCGGCGTCACCCGGTTCGGCATCGGACGCGGCGTCGTGAGAGTGCCCGGGCTCACGCGAAGAAGCTCCGGTAGCGGCGATAGACGGCGAAGACCCCGACCGGGATCCCGACGGCCCCTCCGATCACGGCTCCGAACGCGACCGACCCTGCCGGCCAGCCGGCGAGCGCACCCAGGGCCGCACAGGCGAGGATGGTCCCGATCAAGACGCCTCCCGCCGCGGCCGGCTGAAAAGAGGGGCGGGCGGCTGGCTCCATCGGCACGGCCAGCATAACGCTTGTAACAGCAAAAAGCCGCGTTCTTACGTCGAATACAGGTGACTTTGTTCCGCCGTCCAGCCCTCCGAACCCTCCTCATCGAAGCCGCCGTGATCGTGGTCGGAATCGCGACCGCGGTGACGATCATCTACCTCGAGACGCGCCCGAAGCCCGTCCATGTGGAGCGGCGACTGGCGGGTCAGGAGGAGAACGTCTCACAGAACGGACGCGTGCAATACGCCCCTGCCGTCGCGATCGACCCGACGAGGCCCGGCATCCTGCTCGGCGGATCGTCGGACAGCCTCTTCGACACGCGGGTCTACACGTCGAGCGACGGCGGCCGGAGCTGGAGATCGAAGCCCGGGCCGCCGCTCCTCCGCGGCACCTGCGACATCGACACGCCGGCGGTTGCGATCGCGGGCGGAGGGCGCGAGGTGTACGCGTTCGGCGCGACGCAGTTCTGCGACCTACCCGAACCGAAGCTGCACGTGGCGGTCCGAAGCGGACCGAGCGGTCGGTGGCGCGTGCGCGCGCTCCTGCCCGTCGCGGGCTATGCCAAGGACGACCACTTCGCGCTGGCATCGCTCGGCCGGCGGGTCTGGCTCGCCTGGTCGCGACGTCCGCAACAGCTCTCGAGGACGCTCGTCGGCTACCTCGCGGTCAGCAACGACGGCGGGACGACCTGGTCGCAGCCGCGGCGACTCCCCGTCGCACAGCCCTACTCCTTGTCGCTTGCAGCGTCGCCGAGCGGAGGGCTCTACGTCGCCGCAGCGGACGGCGATAACAACCGCGTCGTCGTCCTGCGCTCTCCCGACGGCGGCAAGAGCTTTGCACGAGCGCGACCGCTCGCCGATCTCGACACGCCGTTCGACGAGGGTTGCGAGGGAGCGTTCCTGCCGCCGCAATCGCAGTTCTGCCTCCCGCCGTCGGTGCACGTCGTCGTCGACGAGGGCGGGCGCGTAGACGTCGCCTGGGCGGACGTGGAAGCGAACCGAACGGACGGCCTGCGGCTCGCGCAGCTCTCGCCGACGTTGCGCGTCCTTCTTCCGCCGCGCCGGCTCGGCCCCGCCGACCGAGCGCCGTCGGATCAATTCGATCCGTCGCTCGCCGTCGACCGGTCCGACGGGACGCTCTGGGCGTGCTACATGGACACGTTCGGAGACCCGTACCGTCACGAGGCGTGGCCGACGTGCACGCTTTCGCACGACGGCGGTGGTCGGTGGGCGCCTCCGGTTCGCGTTGCGCTCGTAGGGTCCGACGAGACGCAGACCGCCGCAAACCAGCGCGGCTACGGCTCGACTGCGCTCGCTGCCGCCGACGGTGTGGCCCACGTGCTCTGGACCGACACGCGCCAGATCTTCGAGCGCTCGGAAGAGATCTACGCGGCCCGAGTGCCCGAGCGTGCGCTCCGCTTCACGCCGCGCGCGGGGGCTTTCGCTCCTGCCGAAGCCTCGCGCGCACGCTCGCGAGCTTGACGATCTCGAGCAGGTAGACCATGTACACCGACGCCGCGAGCGCGACGAGACCGATCGCCGCTGCGCCGACCGCCCGCCACAGGTGCCAGTGCCCGTGTGCGTGCGGCCGGATGAAGCGCGTCCCGAGCGCGGCGGCCGCGAGGAGCGCACACCACGTCCAGATGTAGACGGTCGCGCGCACCTGCGAGAACCCGCGTCGCAGGAAGCGGTAGTGGAGGTGCGCCTGGTCGGCTTCGAACACCTTCTCGCCGTGCTTCAGCCGCCGCGCGACGACGAACGTCGTGTCGACGATCGGGACTGCGAGCACGAGCAGCGGAAAGAACAGCGTGACGATCGACGCGGTCTTGAGCAGGCCCTCGAGCGGAATCACCGCGAGGACGAAACCGAGCAGGAGCGCGCCCGAGTCGCCCATGAAGATCCGCGCCGGATAGAAGTTGTGCCGCAGGAACCCGAGCGCCGCACCGAGCACGATCGCGGAGAGGAGCGCGGACTGCACCTCGGGCCGCGCCAACGACAGCGCGATCAACGCGAACGTGAACGCGGAGATCCCCGAGACGCCGGCCGCGAGCCCGTCGAGGCCGTCGAGGAAGTTGACCATGTTCATGATCGCGACGATCCAGAGAACGCTCAGCGGCATCCCGATCCACTTCGGCAGCACGTGGATGCCGACGATCGGAAACGTGAACCGATGCACCCAGATCCCAAAGCCGACGGGGATAGCGGCGGCCGCCACCTGCCCGGCGAGCTTCTGCCACCACTCGAGCCCGCGAAAGTCGTCGATCGCGCCGACGACCGTCGCAACTGCGGCGCCGAGCAGCAACCCGCGCGCCTCGTGCGTCAGGTCGAGGAACGCGAGCGCCGGCACGAAGATTCCGAAGAAGAGCGCGAGGCCGCCGAGCCGCGGCACCGGCTGCCGGTTCAGCCGCCGGCGCTCCGGCCGGTCGACCGCGCCGAGCCGGCGCGCCACTCCGCCGACGGCGGGCGTCAGGACGACGACGATCGCGAACCCGGCGAGCGCGCCCCAGACGATCTCGAGGTGGTCGGCGAGCGTCTCGAACATCAGCGCGGCACCAGCGCGAGGACGAGCGCGACGACGACGAGCACGAAGAGCCCGAGCGCGACCGCGACGCCGATGCGGGAGCGGCGCGCGAGGTCGTCCAGCGGGTCGTCCTCCGACCAGCGCTGCCAGCGACGTGCGGCGCGACGTTGCTTCACGGCTTCGACGATGCGGCTCACTTCGTCCCGTACAGACGGTCGCCTGCATCGCCGAGCCCGGGGACGATGAAGCCGTGCTCGTTCAGACCGCGGTCGATCGCTGCGACGACGATCTGCACGTCCGGGTGGTCGCGCGTGATGCGCTCGATCCCCTCCGGTGCGGCGATGATCGCGATCAGCCGCACGGACGTCGCGCCTGCGTTCTTGACCGTGCGCACCGCGGCCGCCGTCGAGTTCCCCGTCGCGAGCATCGGGTCGAGGAGGATCACGTCACGGTCGGCGACGTCCTGCGGCAGCTTCACGTAGTACTCGACCGGCTGCAGCGTCTCCTCGTCGCGGTACATGCCGAGGAAGCCGACTCGGGCACTCGAGACGAGCGACAGGACGCCGTCGAGCATGCCGATCCCGGCGCGCAGCACCGGGCAGACCGCGACCTTCTTGCCGGAGATCCGCTGCGCCGCCATCCGCTCGAGCGGCGTCTCGATCTCGACCTCCTCCGTGGCTAGGTCCTTCGTCGCCTCGTAGGTGAGCAGCAGCGTCACCTCGTTGGCGAGCTTGCGGAAGTGAACGGTCGGGGTCTCCCGGTCCCGCAGGTACGACAGCTTGTGCTGCACCAACGGGTGCGAGACGACCGTGAGCTTGCCGCTCAAGCGACGTACGTCGTGAAGCCGCGAAAGCCGGGATAGAGCGGGTGCTGCTCGCAGAGCGCGGCGCTACGGTCGGCGAGCGCAACGAGGTCCGGCTGCTCGCCGAGCGCTTCGACGATCACATCGCCGACCTCGCGGAAGTCCTCGGCCTCGAAGCCGCGCATCGTCGCCGCGGGGGTGCCGATCCGCACACCGCTTGCGATCGTCGGTTTCCGCTCGTCGAACGGGACGGTGTTCCTGTTCACGGTGAGCTTCACCTCGTGCAGGCGCTCCTCGGCGTCCTTGCCGGTCCAGCTCACGTCGAGGCCGCCGCTCTGGAGCGTTTCCGCGAGCGTGTCGGCGTTCCTGCGGACCTGGCGCTGGTACGCGCGGAACGGCTCCGTGGCAGCGATCCGGAAACAGGCCGCCTTCGCCGCGATCGTGTGCATCAGCGGGCCGCCCTGCATCCCCGGGAAGACCGCGCGGTCGATCGCCTGCGCATGTTCCTCGGTGCAGAGGATGAAGCCGGCGCGCGGGCCGGCGAGCGTCTTGTGCGTCGTCGAGGTGACGAAGTGGCAGTGCTCGACCGGGTTGGGATGCAGCCCGGCCGCGACGAG
>VAYM01000133.1 GCA_005884945.1 Actinomycetota bacterium
CACATCCGAATCGGTTGCTAGGGTGCGCCACTTGTGACGTACCGGCCCCCTCCGGTGCGCCAGCTGTTGGAGTTTTCTCGCTGGTGACCAATCCGCGGAAACGACACGCGCAGGTTTTTCTCGTAGCAGTTGCGGCGGCGCTGGTGGCCGCGGCGGGCGCGACGGCTGACCCGTCCGTCAGCGCGAAGCAGGCCCAGGCGCAGCAGGTCCTGAGTCAGATCAACTCGATCGACGTGCAGCTCGGAACTGCGGTCGAGGCGTACAACTCTGCGAACGTTCATCTGCAGAAGATCCAGGGCGACTTGCGCAACAACGCGTTCGAGCTACGCGTCGCGCGCGCGAACCTGAAGCGTTCGCAGGGCGCGCTCGAGAAGCGTCTCGTCAGCATCTACACGTCGGGTGACCAGAACTCGACGCTCGCAGTCCTGCTCGGCTCGTCGAACATCGACGACCTGCTCAATCGAATGGAGACGATCCATTCGACGTCGAAGCAAGATGCGCAGATCGTCCGTGAAGTCACGACCGCGAAGCATGCGATCCAGCAGCATCGCGTGGAGCTGCAACAGGCGCGGACCGAGCAGGAGCGCGTCGTCGCCCAGCGCGCGGCGCAGCGGCACCACATCGAGGCGCAGCTCGCCGAGCGGCGTCAGCTCCTGTCGTCGATCCACAGCGAGATCGAGCAGCTGAAGCAGCAGGAGGCGGCGCGCCAGCTGCAGATCGCGGCGGAAGCGCGGCAGCGGATCAGCAACCCGAGCCCGGTCGGCGTCGGAGCGAGCGCGCCGGAGGCGTCGACCGTCGCGCCGCCCTCGATCCACGGCGGCGTCGTGGGGATCGCGATGCGGTACCTCGGCGTGCCGTACGTGTGGGGCGGCGCGAGCCCCAGCGGATTCGACTGCTCCGGGCTCGTCATGTACGTCTTCGCGCAGATCGGCGTCTCGCTACCGCACAGCTCGTACGTGCAGTTCGGCATGGGCGCCCCTGTGTCGATGAGCCAGCTCCAGCCCGGAGACCTCGTGTTCTTCGCGGGCGCCAGCCACGTGGGGATCTATATCGGCGGCGGCCAGTTCATCCACGCGCCGCACACCGGCGACGTCGTGAAGATCTCGAGCCTGACCGGCTGGTATGCGTCCACCTTCGCGGGCGGACGACGAATCTAGCGCGCGGCTCTTCGCAGCGACAGGTAGAGCAGCAGAGCGACCGCGAGCGGAAGGAACCACCACGCCGGCTGGTCGGTTGCGGCCAGCGCTGCGGTAGCTCCGAGCGCGATCGCCACCCCGGCCGCGATGCGCCAGTCGTCGCCGACGACGAAGTCCCACCAGAAGTGACCGAAGCGGCGGAGCGCGTTCACGCGAGCGCGGGCCGCTGACGCCGCAACGCGGCGACGAAGCCGAACGATACGAGGACGACGAACGCCAGGACGACCGGGAGCGACGCCTCGTCGCCCGGCCAGTGCGCACCGGCTCCTTCCGCCGCCCAGAAGACGCCGAACGTCGTCAGCATGACGCCGACGGCAAACTTGAGCGTGTTCTCGGGAACGCGCGTGAGCGGTTCCTTGGCGGCGATGCCCGCGACGACGACCAACACGAGTGCCACGGCCGCAGCGACCGCGGCCAGAGGAATCGAGCCCTGTGCGCTGCCGAACGTGAGCACGATGAACGCAACCTCCAGCCCTTCGAGCAGGACTCCCTTGAACGCGATCGTGAACGCGTACCAGTCGAGCCCTGCTCGCCGCTCGGTCGCAGCCGCGCGTGCTTCCTCGGCCTCGCGGGCAAACGCGAGCTCCTCGTCGTGCAGCGCGACGTAGCCGCTCGCGCGCAGGATCGCCTTTCGCAGCCACTGCAGGCCGAACACGAGCAGCAGCGCACCGACGACTAGGCGGAGCGCGTTGAGCGGGATGAGCGTCAAGGCCGGTCCGAGAGCCGCGACGATCGCCGCGAGGGCGACCACCGCGATGCCGACGCCCGTCAGCGACGAGCGCCAGTCCCGAGTGACGCCTACCGCGAGCACGATCGTCAGCGCCTCCACCATCTCGACGGCGCTCGCGAGGAACGCCGACAGGAAGAGAAAGACCTCCGTCACGCGTACAGCGTTTCGATCTCGGCGGCGAAGTGCTCCTGGCAGACGCGCCGCTTCAGCTTCAGCGTCGGCGTGACCTCGTCTTCGTCGGCGGAGAAATCGCGCGGCAGGACCGCGAACCTCTTGATCTGCTCGAACCGCGAAAGATCGCGGTTCACGTCGTCCACGACCGCCTTGATCTTCTCCTCGATCCCTTCGCGGGGAACGCCTTCCTCGAGCGTCACGAGCGCCGCCACGTAGGGACGACGGTCGCCGACGACGAGCGCCTGCGAGATCAGCGGTGACGTCTTCAGCGCGTTCTCGAGGTTCTGCGGCGCGACGTTCTTTCCACCTGCGGTGACGAGGAGGTCCTTCTTCCGGTCCGTGATCGTCAGGAACCCGTCGTCGTCGATCGAGCCGATGTCGCCGCTGTAGAGCCAGCCGTCGTCAGAAAGGACCTCGCGCGTCGCCGCCTCGTCCTTGTAGTACCCGGCGAACACCGTGTCGCTGCGGATCAACACCTCGCCGTCGTCGGCGATGCGAAGCTCGAAGCCGGGAAGCGCCCTGCCGACGGTGCCGAAGCGGAACGCATTCGTGCGGTTTCCGGCGCAGCCGGTGGTGCATTCCGTCAGCCCGTACGCCTCGAGGATCAGGACGTCGAGCGCATGGAAGAACTCGATCACCTCACGCGCGAGCGGCGCTCCGCCGGAGATGCCGACGCGGAATCGCCCGCCGAGCCGCTCCTTCACCTTCGAGTACACGAGCTTGTCGGCGACCCGTTGTTGCGCGGCCAGCAGTGGCGGAACCGGTCGCTGCGCCTGACGCAGTGCGCTCACGCGGCGTCCAACGCCGAGTGCCCAGTCGATCAGTCGGCGTTTCGACCCGGTCGCCTCGTCGAACTTCGCCGAGACCGCCGTGTGGATCTTCTCGTAGACCCGCGGAACACTCGGGAAGACCGTCGGCCGGACATGTCCAAGTGCATCGGCGACCGCGTACGGATCGGCGCAGAAGGCAAGTGTGAGCCCGAGGTGCGGGCCGAGCAGGTGCATCAGCCGCCCGAAGTTGTGCGCGAGCGGCAGGTACATGAGCATCACGTCCTCGCCGACGATGAAGTCGTCGAGCTGCCGGACGCAGTCCGCCATCGCGTAGTAGTTGCGGTGGCGGATCATGCACGCCTTCGGCGGACCGGTCGTGCCGGACGTGTAGATGTACGTGAAGAGGTCCTCTGGATCGATCGCGGCCGCCGCCGCGGCGAGAGCGTCAGGATGCTCGGCGCGGTGCTCCCGACCGCGGCGCCGCAGGTCGGGGAGATCCGCGAACGTCAGGACGTGCCGAGGCGCGGCCTCGCCGAGCTTCGCGCGCTGCTCCTCCTCCTCGCAGAGGATCCCGACCGCGTCGGAGTGCTCGACCACGTACGCGACGTCACGCGGCCCGCTGTTCATATAGATCGGCGCTCCGACGGCGCCCACTAGGCCGAGCGCGAAGTCGAAGAGCGCCCACTCGAGCCGGGTCGACGCGAGGATCGCGAACGCGTCGCCTTTGCGGATCCCGAGCGCGAGCAGCCCGTTGGCGAGCTCCTCCACCGTCGCGGCCGCCTCCGGCCAGCTCACCTCGCGCCAGCCGCCGTCCTCCTCGACGAGGTAGGCAGCCGACCGCCACTCCCGCGCGTCGGCGTCCTGCCAGAGGCGCGCGATCGTTCGCGGAGCCGCGAGGCCGGGTTCGGTGGCCGCTTCAGCCTGGATCGCCACTGGTTCGAATCGTAGGCGGCAGGGATGCGACGCTGCGAGGCGAATGCGCCTGGTCCCACTAAACTTGGCAAGGCGGCAATGAGAACCATCTGGAACGGATCCATCAGCTTCGGCCTGGTCAACATCCCCGTTGGCCTCGCTCTCGCGACCGCGCCAAAGGCGAAACAGTCGGACGTGAGCTTCCGCACGCTCCACCGCGAGTGCCTGACGCCGATCCGCAACAAGCGCTGGTGCCCGACGCACGACCGCGAAGTCCTCGCCGACGAGATCGTCAAGGGCTGGGAGGTCGCGAAGGGCGAGTTCGTCGTCGTCGAGGACGCGGACCTCGAGGCGATCGAGCGCAGCGACGAATCGCGCTCCATCGACATCACGCGCTTCGTCGAGCTCGACGAGGTGGACCCGATCTACCTCGACCGGACGTACTACCTCGCGCCTGCGTCGGCCCCGGCCGCGCGCCGCCCGTACGTGCTGCTGCTCGAGGCGATGAAGCAGTCGCACATGGGCGCGATCGGCCGCTTCGTGCTTCGCGGAGCGGAGTACTTCTGCCTCATCCGTCCGAAGGGCGACGCGCTTGCGCTCGAGACGCTCTTCCTCGCCGAGGACGTCCGCTCGTCGGCCGAGATCGAGGAGGCGGTCGAAGGCGCAGAGGTGAAGAAGGCCGAGCTCGACCTCGCGGAGCAGGTCATGCAGAGCCTCGTCGGAGAGTTCGACCCGGCAGAGCTGCACAGCGAGTACCGCCAGAACCTGCGCACGATGCTCGAGGCGAAGCTCGAAGGTCGCGAGATCGCGACGCCGGAGCCCGTTCCCGAGACTCCGGTCGTGGACCTGATGGACGCGCTGAAGCGGAGCGTCGCGGAGGCACAGGGACGAAAGAAGGCGGCCGCCTCCACAAAGAAGAGAACCGCCCCGAAGAGCGGTTCTCAGAAGCCGCGCCGTGCACCGGCGCGCAAGTCTGCGTAGTCGCTGTTCGCTACCTAATGAGGCGCGGGTAGCGCACCCAACGCCTCGAGCTGCGCGGCGAACAGGGTCTTGTCGATCTTTCCCTGGTAGATCGGGACGCCCTCTTCGACGCAGACCCGGATGACCTCTTGCCGGTCGATTCCGAGCTCCTTCGACAGCTCCTCAGGCGTCAGATGGTTCGCCATGAACTCCTCCCTGGTCGCATGAAAAAGCCCGCCGGCGCAACGCGCATGGACGGGCTAGAACGAGCCTCCAGATGTCGTGACCGGATTCAACGGGCCGGCCGCCCTTCGCTGCTCATCGAGTCAAAGGATAATCGGTCGTGGTGACGTCCGCCACGTTGGAGGAGCGTTGGCTGGAGGCGAGAGGCGGCCGCTTGCGGTACCTCGTGGCCGGCGCCGGGCCGCCGCTCGTCCTCGTCCACGGCCTGGGCGGGTCGGCCACGAACTGGTGCGAGCTGGCTCCGCTCCTCGCCGAGCGGCACAGGCTCGTGATCCCGGACCTTCCCGGGCACGGGGGCTCTGCACCGCTCGCGGGCGTCTCCGGGCTGCAGCCGTACGCCGATCGGGTCGCGGCCGTGATGGCGCACGAGGGGATCGACCGGGCGCCCGTCGTCGGCCACTCCCTCGGAGGGCTCGTCGTCCTGAGGCTGGCCCTGCGCCGGCCGGAGCACGTGTCGGCGGTCGTCCTCGCCGGGGCGGCGGGGCTGAGCATCGGCGGCGTCTGGCTGCGCAACGTCCTCACCGCGATGACGATCGTCCGACCTGGCCGGCTCGCCGGGCGACACCGCTCGCTCGTCGCGCGCTCACCGCGGCTGCGCCGGTTCGTATTCGGTGTCGTCTCGGTCGCCGATCCCGTCGGACTGACGGATACGGCCGTCGACGGCTTCCTCGCGGGACAGGTGCTCCACACCGACACGGCGAGCGCCTGGCGGGCATTGCGCGACGACGATCCCCGTCAGGAGCTCGAGCACGTGCGCTGCCCCGCGCTCGTGCTCTGGGGTGCCGGCGACGCGCAGCTGCCGCTCGACGACGCGTTCGAGTACGCACGGCGCCTGCGCGCGCCGCTGCGCACGATCGCGGGCTGCGGCCACCTGCTCATCGGCGAGCGTCCGGACGCGTGCGCCGACGCGATCGAGCGTTTTCTCAGCGATGACACGACGCCCGCGGTGTCGGCCGCGGCCGCTGGCAGCTCTTAGGCCACCGCGGGTTCGAACGGCACGACTTCACCGCCCTCCTCGCTCATCGGCGACAGGAACTGGACGCTCCGCGCGACGACGTCGATGTCTCGCCGCCGCTTCCCGTCCTCCTCCCAGGTCCGGCTGCGCAGATAGCCGTCGACTCCGACGCGCTTGCCCTTCGTCAGGTACTGCGCGCACAGGTCTGCCTGCCGCTCCCACGCGACGATCCGGACGAAATCGGCGCCGCCGTCCTTCGTCAGCCGGTTGACCGCGAGCAGGAAGTTCGCGACGCGCTTGTTGTCACCGACGTCCTTGATCTCGACGTCGGTGGCGAGATTTCCGATCAACGTGACGACGTTCAACTCGTGATCCTCCCTCGTTGTCGATGGAGACAACGTAGCGGGAAGATTCGGACCCAACTGTCACGAGAGTGGCTAATCTGTGTGCCGCTTCGGGGTGTGGCGCAGCCTGGTAGCGCGCTCCGTTCGGGTCGGAGAGGTCCCCAGTTCAAATCTGGGCACCCCGATCGACGCGGGGGAACCTTTCGGTTCCCCCGCAGGTCGCCCCTAGGCCGCGTGCACCTCCTGCAAGACGTGGCGTCGGCGGCCGACCGTCACCGTCAGGAACGAGATCACCAGCGCGGTCGCGAGGACGCCGACGCCCCACCAGACGCCGCTGATGTTGTCGTCCCAGCCGATCAGTCGGTCGATCGAGAAGCGCCCGGGTCCGATCGCCGCGACGGCGATCGCGACGGTCGCGAGCACCAGCGGAAACTCGAGGCCGCCGTTCGAGTTCCAGAACCCCTTCGACCAGTGCACTGTCCAGATCGCGTTGAACATGACGACGGCAGTCGCGAGCGCGGCGAGGGGCGTGAGGAATCCGGCGGCGAAGAGCAGACCGCTTGCCTCCGAGAGACCGGCGGCGATCGCCATCAAGACGGGCGCGCGGAATCCGAGTTGTTCGAAGAAGCCGCCGGTCCCCTTCGGACCATGGCCTCCGAACCAGCCGAAGAGCTTCTGGGCTCCGTGACCGAACATCGTGCCGCCCACGACGACCCGGAGCAGCAGCAATCCATACGACATGGTTCCCCCTTCAGGTTGCTTCGAGGGGTGAAACGATCATTGCGGGGTCAACTATTCCCGAAGAACCGCTGCCGAAACCGCTGGAGGAGCGACGGCGGGCGCGTACGCTTCAGCGCTTCCTCGCGTGCGCGCGCCCGTTTCGCCCAGGCGCGCTCACGCATCGAGCGTGTGGGATACCGCGGCTTCCAGTAGACCGGTCGAGGCACGACACAAAGTTATCCTCTGGGTCATGCCCGACCGGATCCGCGTCGCGTGCGTGCAGATGACGTCGCGCAGAGACAAGTCGGCGAACCTCGAATCGGCCGAGCGGCTCGTCGCGCAGGCCGCCTCGACGGGCGCGGACGTCGTCGTCCTGCCGGAGAAGTGGAACGCGATCGGCGACTCGGAAGTGCTGCACGCTGCGGCGGAGCCTCTCGACGGAGGCGAGTCCGTTGCGGCCATGGCCGAGTGGTCGAAGCGCCACGGCGTCACGCTCGTCGGCGGCTCCATCACCGAACGGCGCGAAGGCCGCGAGAAGCTGTCGAACACGTCGCTTCTCTTCGACGCGGACGGAGCGATCGTCGCGATCTACCGGAAGATTCATCTCTTCGACGTCGAGGTCGGAGGCGTCGTGTACCGCGAGTCCGAGGCGGAGGAGCCCGGTGACGAAGCGGTCGTGGCGCGCGTCGAGGACTGGGCCGTCGGGCTGTCCGTTTGCTACGACGTCCGCTTCCCGGAGCTGTATCGCATCCTCGCGCTCGAAGGGGCCGAGCTCGTCACGGTTCCGGCGCACTTCACGACGCCCACGGGGAAGGATCACTGGCACGTGCTCCTGCGCGCGCGTGCGATCGAGAACCAGTGCTACGTGGCCGCGGCTGCGCAGGTCGGCGAGACGCTGCCGGGTAAGCCGGCGTACGGACGCTCGTTGATCGCAGATCCGTGGGGTCTCGTCGTCGCGCAGGCCCCGGACGAGCCGACGGTGGTCACCGCCGAGCTCGACCGCGCATACCTCGAGAACATCCGCGCGAAGCTGCCCTCCCTCGCGAACCGGCAGCCGAACGCGTATCGGTGGCCGGCTCCGGTCTGAGCGCAGGCGAACGGCTCCGCGCCGTCCTCTTCGACGTCGACTTCACGCTCTGCCGCCCCGGGCCGGAGCTGTCGCCGGAGCGGTACGCGCGCGTTGCGGCGCGCCGCGGGGTCGAGCTCGACGTGTCCGCCTACGACGCCGCGCGCGAAGCCGCGGTCCTCAACATCAAGCGTCACCCGGAATTCCTCCACGACGACGCGATCTGGCATCGGTTCACGGAGGAGATCTTCGTCGGCATGGGCGGGCCGGAGGCGATCGCCGCCGAGTGTGCGACGGAGATCGAGCGCGGCTGGGAGGTCTCCGAGAACTTCGAGCTGTACGAGGACGTGCTGCCGGTGCTCGACGAGCTTCGCGGCCGTGCGTTGAAGCTCGGGCTCGTCTCCAACGGGATTCGCGACCTCCACGAGTTCGTCGCGCACCACCGGCTCGACGTGGACGCGATCGCTCGATCGGCTCGACGTGCAGGCCGCGCAAGCGGTGATGGTCGGCGACTCGCTCGAGGAGGACGTCGAGGGTGCGCGTGCGCTCGGGATGCGGGCGATCCTCGTCGATCGCGACGACCGTTATCCGGAGGTGGAGGAGCGGCTGACGGAGCTGTACGCGTTACCCGCGGCGCTCGGATTGATCCGTCCGTGACTTACGATTGGTTGCGGGATGCCTGGCTGGGTCATCTGGGCGATCGTTGCGGTCGCGCTCGCGGTCGGCGAGATCTTCACGCCCGGGTTGTTCATCCTGGGGCCGGTCGCAGTTGCCGCCGTCGCGGCCCTCGCGGTCGCTGCGTTCGGCGTGGGACCCGTGCTGCAGCTGATCGTCTTCATCGGGGGGTCGCTCGCATCGCTCGCGTTCCTCCGTCCGATCGCCCGGACGCACCTTCATCTTCCTGCGGCCCTCCGGACGGGTAGCGCCGCGCTCGTCGGCACGAGGGCCACCGTCCTGCAACGCGTCGACGATTCCGGCGGGCTCGTCCGGATCGGCGGCGAGGACTGGACGGCGCGTCCGTACATGGACGGCGAGGTGTTCGAACCGGGCACCAAGGTCGAGGTGGCCGAGATCAAGGGCGCGACGGCGCTCGTCTACCAGTAAGGAGAAGAGATGACCGCTGGACTGATCGTGTTGCTCGTCGTCGCCGCCTTCGTGCTGCTGACCCTGGCGAAGACAGTCCGGATCGTCCCTCAGGCGCGCGCGGGCGTCGTGGAACGACTCGGGCGGTATTCGCGGACGCTGACCCCCGGGCTCGCAATCGTGGTTCCGTTCGTCGATCGGATCCGCGACATGATCGATCTGCGCGAACAGGTCGTCTCGTTCGCTCCGCAGCCGGTGATCACCGAGGACAACCTCGTCGTCAGCATCGACACCGTCATCTACTTCACGGTCACGGATGCGCGCGCGGCCACCTACGAGATCGCCGACTACATCCAGGCGATCGAGCAGCTGACCGTGACGACGCTGCGCAACGTCATCGGCGGGATGGCGCTCGAGAAGACGCTCACGTCACGGGACGAGATCAACAACCAGCTCCGCGGCGTCCTCGACGAGGCGACCGGCAAGTGGGGCATTCGCGTGAACCGCGTGGAGATCAAGGCGATCGACCCGCCCGCGACGATCAAGGACACGATGGAGAAGCAGATGCGCGCCGATCGGGAGAAGCGCGCCGCGATCCTCACTGCGGAGGGCGTGAAGCAGTCGCAGATCCTGACGGCGGAAGGCGAGAAGCAGTCGGCGATCCTCCGGGCCGAGGGGCAGAAGCAGTCGCAGATCCTCGCCGCAGAGGGTCAGGCCAGCGCCATCGGGACGGTGTTCGGCGCGATCCACGAAGGCGACGCCGACCCGAAGCTGCTCGCCTACCAGTACCTCCAGATCCTGCCGCAGATCGCGCAGGGGGACTCGAACAAGATCTGGATCATTCCCGCGGAGTTCCAGCAAGCGCTCGGTCAGCTCGTCCAGGCGCTCCCGCGGGGGAACGCGAAGTCGGACGAGACCTAGCCGTGGGAGGCGAGGTTCGTCATGTCGGTGACCTCGCTCGCCGGCGGCGGCTGCACGCTCACCTTCGCGCCGAAGTCGTAGAGCTCCTCGGAGAAGTGCACGCGGAACGGGCCGTCGGGCGTGTTCGCGAGCGTGAAGGCGAACGTCAGCTTGCGGAGAAAGCCGTTGTCGTCCACCCACGCCTCGGCGGGGATCTTCGTCCCCATCACGTGCCGGAGCTGTTTGAGCGCCGATTGCAGCCGCGCGTTCCCGTGTGCGAGCCGGCCGAGGTCGACCGTCAGCGCGTAGTGCTTCGTGAAGACCCCGCGCACGCGGTCGTACCCGAGTTCGCGTGACTGCGACGCGCCTGTGAGATAGCGAAGGCCCTGCAGCGGGTCGGTCTGGTTGAGCTGCTGCAGGCTTCCGAGGTCGCCACCGTTCTTCGCCGCGTACTTCGTCAGATCCATCTTCAGCCACGGCTTTGCTCCGGGCGTCACGCGCGCGAAGAGCGGCGAGTGCATGTACATCACGAGCCCGGGCTTCGACTGGACGATCATGTCCATCGACGGGCTCGTCCCGAGCTTCGCGCTCAGCGCAGGTGGGAACTGGAACTGGAAGTGCATCGAGCCGGTGCCGGTCGGGCAGTCCACGACGCCGCTGCCCTCGAAGCCGAACCGCTGACCCGCCCACGGGCCCGAGAAGGAGCCGCTGAACGCAACGCGCGCGGACGTGACCGACTGCGTCTTCGTCGCAGCGCTCGCCACCGGGTCGAGCGAGAGCGTGTCGCGCAGCCCCGCGGCGCCACAGCCCGCGGCGAGCGGGACGAGAGCTGCGAGCAGCGCGAGGTGGGCGCGGCAAACGGTCACGATCTCCTCATCGTGCGCGGCGCGGCCGCCCGGACATCCCTCAGTCGGACGATTCGAGGCCCAGCTCGGTACGCCAGCTGTGAGTGTGCTCACCGAGTCGGGGCGGGGCGTCGGCGGGAGGCGGCGCGCCGAACGTTGCGGCAGCCTCCGCGAGCGTCGAGACCGGGCCGACGGCGACGTCCTCGCCTTCGCAGAGCGCGAGCCAGTCCTCCAACGGCCGTGTCCGGAAGATCGTCTCCAGCTCGCCGTGCGCGTCGTTCTGGCGCGGGACGAGGTCCGGCCGCTCGAGCAGATCGCAGAGGCGGCGCCAGAACTTCGGCTCGAGGGCGGCGACGGTGAGGAAACGTTTGTCCGCGCACGCGTAGATGCGGTAGCACGCGAGCTCCCCGGTGAGCGGGCCGGCGTAGCGCGCGAGCTCGTGTGCGCCGTGCGTCATCGACACCACGATGTGCGCTCCACGTCCCGTTCGGTCGCGCTCGATCAGCGCCGCGAGGATGCGTGTGACCGCCGTCAGCGCTCCGGCTGCGAGATCCGCGACCGGCAGCGGCGGCATCGCGGGCGCGGTCGTCTCGAGCGCCCCCGCCCAGCCCATGTAGTTCAGGTCGTGTCCCGCGCGCCGGTCGTCCGCGCCGAAGCCGGTGATCGAGCAGTACACGACTCGCCCGGGAACGCTCGCCGGCCCGACGCCGAGGCGCTCGGCGACGCCGGGACGGAACGCCTCGACGACGACGTCCGCACGCGCGCACAACGCGGGCCCGAGCCGGGGGTCGCGCGCGCGGTCCCAGACGACCGACTCCTTGCCCGCGTTGAGCGCTGCATCCCACTCCGCCGAGACGTCCCTGAGCGGATCGCCGTCGGGTGCCTCGAGCCTTACCACCCGCGCACCGAGGCGAAGGAGCTCGCGGCTCGCGAACGGGCCGGGAAAGTAGCGCGTGAGGTCGACGACGAGAGTGCCGGTGAGCGGCTTCACTATGCTCAGTACGTTGACTGAGCGGTCAAACGGCGGCGAGGACAAGCGGCGGCTCATCCTGGAGGCGGCCGTGCGCGTCTTCGCGCAGAAGGGCTTCCACACCTGCCGCGTCGGCGACATCGCCGAGGAGGCGGGCGTCGCGCACGGCCTTCTCTACCACTACTTCCGCTCGAAGGACGAGGTCCTCGAGTGCATCTTCAAGGAGACGTGGTCGGACATCCTCGCCGCGGCGCGGATGATCGAGGAGACCGACGAGCCTGCGCGCGACCGGCTGTCCGGCATCGCGAAGATCCTCCTGCGCGCGTGGCGCCGGGATCCGGATCTCGTGCGCGTCGTCGTCCGCGAGGTTGCCCGCAGCCCGGAGTTGCAGCGGCGCGTCTCCGACGTGCACGCGGCGTTCGCGGCGGTCGAGCGGATCATCGTGCGCGGGCAGGAGGACGGTGAGTTCCGGCGCGACGTCGATCCGCGGCTCGCGAGCTTCGTCTTCTACGGCGCGCTCGAGGAGATCCTGACGGGCTGGGTGCTCGGCACGCTCGACGAGGGTGACGAGGAGATCGCGCGCGCCGAGCAGACCGTGGTCGAGATCGTCTGCGGCGGTCTCGCTCCCGACCGGCAAGCCGCGGAAGTCTGATGGCCCAGTTGACCGCGGAAGCGGCGGCGCGTTCGCCGTCGGTTCGACGCTCGCTCTTCTGGACGCTCGGACTCGGCGCGTTCGGGCTCGCGTTCTCGATCACGACGACCGCGGCGTACCTGCCGCCGTTGCTGCGGCGGTTCACCGACTCCGGCTCGCTGATCGGGCTCGTGCTCGGCGCCGAGGGCGTCTTCGCGCTGCTGCTCTCGCCGGTGATCGGCCCGTGGAGCGACACGTTCCACACGCCGCTCGGGCGCCGGCGTCCGTTCATGCTCGCCGCGCTCGGACCGCTCGGGTTCTGCCTGTTGCTGCTGCCGTTCATGCCGAACCTGTGGACGACGACGCTGATCGTCCTCGCGTTCTTCTTCGCGTACTACGTGTACGAGCCGCCGTACCGCGGGCTGTACCCGGATCTCCTGCCGGAGTCGACGTACGGGCGCGCGCAGGGCGTGCAGCACGTGTTGCGCGGGATCGCGCTGGGCGCTGCGCTCGTCGTCGGCGGCTGGCTGCTGAAGGTTTGGGACGCGGGGCCGTTCGTGCTCGCGGCGTTCGTGACGACGGCAGCGTGCGGCGCAGCGATCGTGTTCGTCCGCGAGGACGGCGGGCACGGGCGCGTCTTCGAAGGCGTCGGCGCGTACTTCAAGCGCAGCTGGCGTCTCCTGCGCGACGAGCCCGAGGTGCGCCGCTTCCTCGTCGCGAACGCGGCCTGGGAGGGGACGTTCGCGGCGGCGCGCACGTTCGTCGTCCTGTACGTGATCAAGGGGCTCGGCGAGTCGCAGTCGATCGCGAACGCGCTGCTCGGCGCGGTCGCGACGGGTTACGTGATCGCCGCCGTCTTCGCCGGGCGCCTCGGTGACCGCTTCGGCATCGCGCGCGTGATCTTCCTCGCGTCGTTCGTCTACGGTGGCGGGTTCTTCGTCGCGGGCTTCGCGAACACCTGGCACAACTGGTACTTCGGGATGATCGTTCCGGTCGCGGTCGCCGGCGGGACGGTGATGACGCTCGCGTGGGGATTGCTCTTCAAGCTGATGCCGGTTCAACACCGCGGCGCGGTGTCGGGGCTCGCGACGACGACGAAGGGGCTCGGGCTGCTGATCGGAACGCCGATCGCCGGGCTCGCGATCGACCTCGCGCGGCCCTGGCTGGGCGCGACGGACGGGTATCAGGCCGTGTGGTTCGTCTGCGGCGTGCCGATCCTCGCCGCGATGCCGCTCGTCTACCGGCTGATGAAGGTGGAGCCGGTCAACGGCAGAGTGGGACCGATCGTCGGCTGAGCCCGAATCCCCACACGCTTCCGCCGAAGACGTAGAACGCGGTGACGGCGTTCATGTGCGGTAGCTGGTACGCCTCGTACGTCCCGCATTCGAGGCGCGTCAGCGGGCCGTAGACGGACGTGACCTGTGCGGCCAGGTCCCCGGTCTTTAGGCCTTGGGTCGTGCGCCAGCCGGTCGGCGACCACAACGTGTACAGCGCGACGACGCGCCGCGCCCGGAACTCGACGGCCGCGCCCTGCGGTGCGTACGGCGAGTAGTTGAAGTACCAGGTCGTGCGGGCGCAGCCGCTGCACACGCCGAACTTCGGGCCCCACACTCTCGTGACTCGGCGCGGCGTGTCGCCGAGCCTGAGGCCGCCGAGGCTCGTGCCGGGGACGACCGTTCCGTGCAGCGGGAGCGAAGCGGCGACCGCTGCGGCGAGGACGTTCAGCTGCACGCCGATAGGGTGACACGCGATGGCGCTGTTCGACGCGGTGGGCGGCCTCGAGCTCGACGTCGAGTCGGTCTCGACACAGCGGCGGGAAACGCCGGTCTCGACGGACTTCGTTCGCGTCACGACGACCGTCGTGCTCACAGGAGGCGGCGAGACGGGAAGCGGGGAGGACGTCACGTACGACGCCAAGGCACACGACGACTTCCCGGAGCTCGAGGAGCGTGGGCGAACGACGCTCGAGGAGTACTCGGCCCGACTCGAGCGGTACGGCTTCGACGACTATCGGCGGTGGGCCTTCGAGAGCGCAGGCCTCGACCTTGCGCTGCGACTGACAGGCAGGTCGCTCGGTGATGTCGTCGGGCGCGGCTATCGGCCCGTGCGGTTCGTCGTCTCGACGCGGCACGACATCCGTCCGTGGCTCGACGTCGATCCGCAGCTGGAGTTCAAGGTCGATCCGGTCAGCGACTGGACGGGGGACTACATGGGCGAGATCGCTGCGGCCGGGCGCGTGCGCGTGCTCGACATGAAGGGCCAGTACCACGGCACGCCCGTCGACCAGCCGCCTGACGCCCGGCTCTATCGCGCCGCCGTCGAGCTGTTCCCGGAGGCGATCATCGAGGATCCCGCGCTGACGGACGAGACGCGCGAACCGCTGAGCGGCGCGGCGTCGAGGTTGAGCTGGGACGCGCCGATCCATTCGATCGCGGACATCGAGGCGCGAGATCCGCGGTACGTGAACATCAAGCCGTCGCGGTTCGGGACGGTGCGGCGTCTGTTCGACGCAATCGACCACTGCGAGGCGACGGGGATCACGATGTACGGCGGCGGCCAGTTCGAGCTCGGCGTCGGCCGGTCGCAGATCCAGGTGCTCGCGAGCCTGTTCTACGCGGATTCGCCGAACGACGTCGCGCCGGGCGCGTACAACGAGGGCGAGCCGCGACCGGGCCTGCCGAAGAGCCCGCTCGGCGCCCCGAACCGGGTCGGCTTCTAGCCGGCGCGCGCACCAACCAGTCCGGCAACTCTGCCGTCAGCCGCGTGCGTGCACCGGCGACAGCGCCGGCGCCCAGGAGCACAGCGGCGAAACCCCGCCGTCGCGGCCGTTCAGGTGCCGGAACCCGAGCGCGTGCTCGGCCTGCATCAGCTTGTGCACCTGCGTCGTGCCTTCGTAGATGATCGGCGCGCGAGCGTTGCGGAAGTAGCGCTCGATCCCGTACTCGGCGCTGTACCCGTACGCGCCGTGGACCTGGATCGCGAGGTGCGCCGCGCGAAACGCTGCCTCGGTCGCGTGCCACTTCGCGAGCGACGTCTCGCGCGTGTTCCGCATCCCCTCGTTCTTCATCCACGCAGCCTGCATCACGAGGAGCTTCGATGTCTCGTACCCGAGCACCATCTCGGCGATCATGTCCTGCACGAACTGGTACTTGCCGATCGGCTGGCCGAACGTCTGCCGCTCGCGCGCATACTCGACCGATCGTTCCAGGCATGCGCGGATCACGCCGCACGCACCCGCCGCGACCGTGAAGCGACCCTGGTCGAGACCGTACATCGCGATCTCGAACCCCTGACCCTCCTCGCCGATCAGGTTCTCGGCCGGTACCTCGACGTTCTCGAAGAAGAGCTCCCCGGTCGACCCCGCCCAGATGCCGAGCTTGTGCTCCGTGTCCGCCGTCGTGAACCCGGGCGTCCCGCGTTCCAGGACGAACGCGGAGATCCCCTTGTGCTCGGCGGACGGATCCGTCTTCGCGAACACGAGCGCGTGATCCGCGACGTTCGCATACGAGATCCAGTTCTTCGAGCCGTTGAGGACGTAGACGTCACCCTCGCGCCGCGCCGTCGTCTTCATCGCCGCGACGTCCGAGCCTGCGGCCGGCTCGGTCAGCCCAAAGCACGCGATCTTCTCGCCGCGCGCCTGCGGTGCGAGCCACCGCTGCTTCTGCTCCTCCGTCGCGTACTTCAGCAGCGTCAGCGAGTTCAACCCGACGTGGACGGAGATGAGCGTCCGGAACGCGGCTTCGCCGCGCTCGATCTCCTCGCACGCGAGCGCTTCGCAGACGAAGTCGAGCCCCGCGCCGCCGCACTCCTCCGGGATCACGATCCCGAGGACGCCGAGGTCCGCCAGTCCCTCGATCGCGCCGAGATCGAGGTGATGGTTGACGTCGTTCTCGATCGCGTTCGGGAGGATGCGGTCGTCGACGAACTGGCGGACGGTGTCCTGCAGCAGCCGTTGCTCGTCGGTGAGCTCGAAGTCCATTGCGGCCTAGTCTACGGTCGCCTTGGGGATTCCCGCACTGCTCGCAGTCGCGACGCTTGCGACGATGACGCCGCAGCAGAAGGCGGCGCTGCTCGTCGTCTCCGGGCCGCGCGCAGCACGCGCTCTCGGCGGCGTGCTCGTCCAGCGCTGGGATCCCGGAGCGCCGCGGCCGAGCGGCGCGGTCGTCTACGCCGACCAGGAAGGCGGCGCCGTCCGCGCGCTCCGCGGCCTGCCGCCGCGACGTGCGGCCGCGGAGTACACGAACGCGAAGGAGGCCTACTCGGCCGGCGTCGCGACCGCCCACGCGCTGCAACGCGCCGGCGTCGACGTCGACCTCGCACCCGTTCTCGACCTCTCCGACGGACCGCTAGGCGATCGCCAGTTCCGTTCGCCGCTCTTCGGGATCGCATTCGCGCGCGGGCTCGCCGCGGGCGGCATCGCCGCGTGCGCCAAGCACTTTCCCGGTCTCGGCTCGCTGCCCGTCTCCACCGACGACCGGCCGTACGTGCGCGGCGTGCTCCGCGAGCAGGATCTCTCGCCGTACCGCGACGCGATCGAGGCGGGAGTCCCGTGCGTGATGGTCGGCCACGGCGTGTACCGCAAGCTCGGGCCGCGTCGCGCGTCGCTCGAGGCAGCGACGTACCGTCTTCTGCGCGTTCTCGGCTTCGACGGCGTTGCGATCACCGACTCGCTGAACGTGGTCAGCAGCGCCGATCCGCGCAGGTGGTCGGTCGACGCCGTGCGCGCGGGCGCCGACCTCGTGCTGTTCACCGACGGGCGCTCCGCATCCGAGGCAGTCGGCGCACTCGTCCCGCTCGCGCGCGGCGGCGATCTCGACGCGCACGTCCTGCGCGTCCTGCGCTTCCGCGCGCTACTTCGCCGCTGAGAGGTGGTCGAGGTCGAGCGGCGCGGTGCCCTGCGGGTTCGTCGGGTGGAGGTCTCGTACCCGGGTGACCAGTCGTCTCATGCCAAACGAAGATTTCTCGGAGGCTTAATGGGCGCTTAACCGTGCTGGCTCTATAACGAGCGCGGCGATGTCACCGTTCCGCTTCCGCGGGCGCCTGCCGGCGCGTGCGCTGTTCGTCAGCGCCGTGCTGCTGGCCGCAGCGTTTCTCACCGTCGGCTTCGTGGGCGTCGATCGCTACGGCAGGAACTACTGGCTCTACCGCGGCTTCCCGCCTCCCAGCGATCCAGGCTACGTGAAGCAGAAAGGCACCGAGCAGCGCATCTCCGTGACGAGCCCCGCGCTCGGCGGGCGCAACCAAGAGGTCTTCGTGTATCTCCCGCCGGGGTACTCGCAGCACCCGCAACGCCGCTATCCGGTCGTCTACCTGCTGCACGGATTCCCCGGGCGGCCGCTCGCCTTCCTGCTCACCGTCCGGCTCGGCGTCGTCGAGGACGAGCTCTACGCGAAGGACAAGGGCCAACCGGTCATCCTCGTGATGCCGTTCGGGTCGACCGGGACGTTCACGGACAAGGAATGGGTCGACGGGGTCGGCCAAGGTGAGGACTGGGCGACCTTCGTCTCGCACGACCTCGTCCAGGCGATCGACGCGCGCTATCGCACGATTCCGACGCCGGCGGCGCGCGCGATCGCGGGGCTCTCGGAGGGCGGCTACGGCGCGATCAACATCGCGCTCCACAATCCCGACGAGTTCAGCGTGGTGGAGAGCTGGTCGGGCTACGAGCGGGCCGCGCACATCAGCTCCATCTTCGGCCGCAACCTCGAGGGCGTCCCTGCGAACTCGCCGCTCGACACGCTGGCCGAGGTCGCGCCGGGGCTGCGGCGCGCGCACGTGTACTTCTGGTTCTACTCCGGCGACGACGATCCGTTGCGCGTGCAGAACCGGGAGTTCGCGAACGAGCTGAAGCAGCTGCACATTCCGCACCGCTACCTCGTGTTCCGCGGCGGTCACAACTGGGCGCTCTGGCGCGGACAGGCGCAGCGGGAGCTGCTCACGCTGGAGACGAGGCTCCATGCTTAGGCTGCTCCGCGTCACGACGGCGTCGATCGTCTCGTTCGCGATCGTGGTCGCGTGCACCGGCTGGCTGTACCTCATCCAGCCGCATTCGGCGCTGCCGGGTCCGGCCGTTCCCGACGTGCTGCCGCTCGACGAGCTGTCGCGCCGTTCGGCGGTGCCGATGCTCGTGTTCGTCGCCGTTTGGACGACGGCGGCGCTCCTGCTCGGTCTCGTCGTGCACTTCGCGCGGGCCGAGCGGCTGACTGCAGGAGTGCTGCTCGCGCTCGCGGTCGGCGCGTGGGGATACTTCGCGACGGGGCTCTCGTTGCTGATCGTTCGCCAGGTGCCGGCGCACCAGGCGTTCCACGCCGCGGCAACCCGGCAGGCGATCTACATCCCGGCCGCCCTCGCGGGTCTCGCCGGCGCGCTCGCCGGGCGGCGGCGGTTCTCGTCGCGTTCGCGCAGTCCGCTCGTCCTCGCGTGGCTCGTCGCGGCCTCGGGGCTCCTGGGCGTCCTCGACGCGGTCCTCCCGAACCAGCGGCACGCGCTGATCGGAACGCTCGCGCCGGAACGGGTCCACGGCGTGTCGACCGCGCTCGTCGCGCCGCTCGGCTTCGTGTTGCTCGTCGCAGCGCGCGGGCTCGCGCGGCGGAAGCGCCGCGCCTGGCAGGTCGCGGTCGCGGTTCTCTGCGTCCTCGTGTGTCTGCACCTGCAGCACCGGTTCGGATACGGAGCGATCGCGACTGCGCTCGTCACGATCGCGCTGCTCGCACGAAGGAGCGACTTCGACGCGCCGGGCGACCCGGAGGCGCATCCGCGGATCGCACTCCGCGCGTCGCTTTTCGCCGCCACAATCGTCGCGTACGGGATCGTCGCGACGTGGATCAACCGCATGGTGGCCGACCAGTCCTACACGCTGCACTTCGCGCTCATGACGACTGGCCGCGCGGCGGCGGGCATCACGGCAGGCGGAGATCCACACCTCGCCGACGGGTTCGGCGAGTGGTTCCCGATCTCGGTGCTGATGCTGACGGTCGCGGCCGTCGGTTGGCTCCTGTTCGAGTGGATCGCTCCGTGGCGTCACCGCGTCAAGCAGGAGGCGCGCGAACGGCAATTGACGCGCGACCTCGTCAGCGCCTGGGGCGTCGACACGCTTGCGCCCTTCGTCCTCCGCGGCGACAAGTCCTATTTCTTCGCGGACGACGAGTCGGCCTTCCTCGCGTACAAGGTCGTCGGCGGCGTCGCGATCGTGTCCGGCGACCCGATCGGCCCGCCGGATCGTTTCGAGTCGCTCGTCGACCGCTTCCTCTCGTTCGCGCACGAGCGCGGCTGGCGCATCGCCGTCCTCGGCGCGTCGGAGCACGCGCTCGGGCTCTACCAGGCGCAGGGCCTGCACGCCCTCTACCACGGTGACGAGGCCGTGATCGAGACGGGCCGATTCTCGCTCGAGGGCCGTCCGATCCGAAAGGTGCGCCAGTCCGTGCACCGCCTCGAGCGCGCGGGCTATCGCTCGCAGGTGCTCAGGCCCGGCGAGCTCGACGCCTCCCTTCGCGCGGAGCTGGAGGAGGTCGCGCGCGCCTGGCGCGGGACGCAGCCGGAGCGTGGATTCGTGATGGCGCTCGACACGCTGTTCCGGCTGGACGACGAGCACGCGCTCTTCGTCGTCGGCCGCGATCCGGAGGGCGCTGCGGCTGGATTCCTGCATTTCGCCGTCTGTCGCCGCGGCTCGGCGCTGTCGCTCTCGTCGATGCCGAGGTTGCGCACGACGCCGAACGGCTTCAACGAGTGGCTCGTGTGCGAGACGGTCGACTGGGCGCGCGAGAACGGCTTCGAGCGCGTGTCGCTGAACTTCGCGCCGTTCGCCGCGCTGCTCGCGCCCGAGGCCGAGCTCTCGAAGCTCCAGCGGCTCGAACGTCGCGCGCTGCTCCGTCTGAAGGGCCGCTTCCAGCTCGACAACCTGCTGCTCTTCAACCGGAAGTTCTTCCCGAGCTGGCAGCGCCGCTTCGTCGTGTACGAGCGGCGGCTCGATCTGCCGCGCGTCGGGATCGCGGCGCTCGCGGCCGAGGCGTATCTGCCGTTCACCGGCCGCGAGTCGCGGTGACGGCGCAGGTCGGGCTGGGCCTTCTCCTCGCGCTTGCATCTGCGGCAGCGCTGAACTGGGGGTACTTCGCGCAGCACGGGGCGGCCGCCACACTGCCGCCGCTCACGCTGCGGCGTCCCGTGCACTCGCTCGCCCTGCTGTTTCGCAACCGGCGCTGGCTCGTGGGCTTCTTCACGGGAATCGGCGGCTGGGTGTTCTACGTCGCGGCCCTCGCCGTCGCGCCGATCTCTCTCGTCCAGGCGGCGTCGGCCGGCGGGATCGCGATCCTCGCCGGGCTCGTCGGGAATCTCTCGCGCCGCGAGCGAGCGGCGGTCGCCGTTGCCGTCATCGGCCTCGTCCTGCTCGGGGTCTCGCTCGTGCATGTCCACGTCCCGTCCGGACACGGGTCGTGGGTCGCCGTCGCGGTCTGGATGGGCGTGTCGCTTGCCGCCGCGGCGTTCGCCGCGGGGCCGGTGGCGCGCGTCCTCGCCGGCGGCGCCGGCCTCGGCGTCGCAGCCGGCGTCCTGTACGCCGCGGGCGACGTCGGGACGAAAGCGGCGGTCGCGGGCGGCGGGCGGCTCGCGTTCGTGCCGGCGCTGCTCGCGTGCCACGGCCTCGCGTTCGTCGCGCTGCAGCTCGGCTTCCAGCGCGGCGGCGCGCTGGCGACGGCTGGAATGGCGACGCTCTGGACGAACGCGCTCCCGATCGCTGCCGGCTCGATCCTCTTCGGCGAGTCGCTTTCCGGCGGCGCGCGGGGCGTCGCGCGCGTCGCAGCGTTCGCCTGCGTGGTCTTCGGCGCCGCTGCGCTCGCCCGCCGCCAGGCCGCGGAGCCGACGCCCGTACGTCCGCTCGAGGCGATTGACTGACTGGTCAATCAAGTAAAATTCGACCAGTGGCGACCATCGAGCAAGACGTCGCCGGCGGCGTCTCCTTCGCGCTGACCGACGAGCAGAAGACGCTCCGCGAGCTCGCCCACGAGTTTGCCGAGAAGGAGATCCGGCCGAAGGAGCGCGAGTACGACGAGCACTCGACGCACCCGGCCGACGTGATCGCGAAGGCGCACGACGTCGGCCTGATGAACATCCACATCCCGGAGAGCTACGGCGGGCTCGAGCTCGGCGCGATGGACGGGATGGTGATCGGCGAGGAGCTCTGCTGGGGCTGCTCAGGGATCGGGACCGCCATCGCCGCCAACGGCCTCGGCCACGGGCCGGTGATCGTCGCCGGCACGGAGGAGCAGAAGCGCGAGTGGCTGCCGCCGCTCGTCGAGGGGCCGTTGCTCACGTCGTTCGCGCTCACGGAGCCGAATGCCGGGTCGGACGTGTCGGGCATCCAGACGACGGCGGTCCGCAAGGGCGACGAGTACGTGATCAACGGCTCGAAGATGTTCATCACGAACGCCGGGCATGCAGCGTGGTTCACGCTCTTCGCATCGACGGACAGGTCGAAGGGCCACCGCGGGTTGAGCGCGTTCATCGTCCCCGCCGACGCCGACGGCGTCGTCGTCGAGAAGCACCTCGACAAGATGGGCCAGCGCTCGACGGACACGTCGGCGGTCGCGTTCCAGGACGTGCGCGTGCCGGTCGCGAACCGACTCGGCGAAGAAGGCGAGGGCTTCAAGATCGCGATGCGGACGCTCGACTTCACGCGGCCGGGAACGGCGATCGGAGCCGTCGGGGTCGCACGCGCCGCGTTCGAGTACGCGGCCGAGTATTCGAAGGAGCGGGTCCAGTTCGGGATGCCGATCGCGATGAACCAGGGCGTCAACTTCCTGATCGCGGACATGGCGACGAAGATCGAAGCCGCGCGCCTGCTGTCCTGGCAGGCCGGGTGGATGATCGACAACGGCATGCGCGCGACGCTGCAGTCGTCATACGCGAAGCGCTTCGCCGCCGACATGTGCATGGAGGTGACGACGGACGCGGTGCAGGTCCTCGGCGGCTACGGCTACATGAAGGAGTATCCGGTCGAGAAGCTGATGCGCGACGCGAAGCTGTTCCAGATCTACGAGGGAACGTCGCAGATCCAGCGCTTGGTGATCGCGCGTGAGCTGCTCATGCCCCGTGACTGACAGCCGTGCTGCCCGCACGCGATGCGTCTGACGCAGACGCGCTACCGACTCGACGAGGATGTGGCGATGTGGCTGCCCTCGGGGTGGTGGGTCACGCTTCGAAATGAGTTCGCGCAGGCTCCCGGCGTCGCCGTGACCGTTCTCGAATCCGTCGCCGACCAACTGTCGGCGATCACGGCAGAAGCAACGACCGCAAGAGGCCGCGATGCGCAGGCGCTCTCCGACAAGCTGTTCTCGTGCGTCTTCGACGGCGCTGGACCCGATTACCGGCGCTAGGTCTGCGAAGGTTCGGCAATGCCGCTTGACATCGACCTCTCCGGCCGGGTCGCGCTGGTCACCGGGGGTTCACGCGGGCTCGGGCGCGCTGACGCGCTGACGCTCGCGCGCGCCGGGGCCGACGTCGCGATCGCGGACATCCAGGTCGAGTCCGAGCCGGACGAGGAGGTCGACCGCTACGGGCCGCTTGCGCAGGCGGCGCGCACGCAGGGGATGGTCTACACAGAGGCGACCGTCGACGAGATCCGCGCATTGGGCCGTCGCGGTCTTGCGGTCAAGTGCGACGTCACCGAGCGCGAGCAGGTGCGCGAGACCGTCGGCCGCGTGAGCGAGGAGCTCGGGAGCGTCGACATCCTCGTCAACAACGCCGGCACGCTCGACCACGTCGGGCAGCTCCAAGACCAGTCGCCGAAGCTGTGGGAGCGCGACCTCGCCGTCAACCTCACCGGCGCGTTCAACTGTGCACAGGCGGTCTGGCCGCACATGCGCGAGCGCGGCTGGGGGAGGATCGTGAACATGGCGTCCGTGGCGGGCACTCTCGGCGGTTTCGGCCAGGCGAGCTACTCGACGACGAAGGCAGGCCTGCTCGGGCTGACGAAGTCGCTTGCGCTCGAGGGCGCCCGGCACGGGATCACGTGCAATGCGATCGTTCCCGGCGTGATCGGCACGGAGGCCTTCGAGTTCGGCAACCCGGAGATGAACGAGCGGATGGTCAGGCGCACCGCGTTCCGCCGCGCCGGCGAGCCGCAGGACGTGGCGAACGCGATCGCGTTCCTCTGCTCCGACCTCGCGTCGTACATCACGGGCGTCGGGCTGAACGTCAGCGGCGGCATCGAGCTCTTCACCTTCTGATGAGCGGCATCTCCCTCGAAGAGCTGCAGCTCGCCACAAGGAACCACGGCATGCCGCTCGAGGCGTTGCGGTACGACGTGACGCCGGTAGGTCTTCACTACCTGCTGATCCACTACGACATCCCGGCGGTCGATCCGGACGCGTGGACGCTCACGATCGGCGGCCGCGTCGCGAGCCCGTTGCGACTCACGCTCGACGGTCTGCGCGCCCGCCCGGCCGTCGAGCTGACCGCGACGATGGAGTGCGCCGGCAACGGACGCGCGCGGCTCGACCCGCGTCCCGTCAGCCAGCCTTGGCTGAACGAAGCCGTCGGCACCGCCCGTTGGCGCGGCGTCGCTCTCGCCGATCTGCTCGCCGAGGCGTCCCCGCTCGACGACGCCGTCGAGATCGTCTTCACCGGCCTCGACCGCGGCGTCGAGAAAGAGCTCGAGCAGGAGTTCCAGCGCAGCCTCGCCCTCGCGGACGCGGCGGATGCCGTGCTCGCCTACGAGATGAACGGCGCGCCGCTCGCGCCTCAGCACGGCTTCCCGCTCCGGCTCGTCGTTCCGGGCTGGTACGGGATGACGAACGTGAAGTGGCTGCGGGCGATCGAGCTCGTCGACCGCCCGTTCGACGGGTTCCAGCAAGCGGCGGCGTACCGCTTCCGCGTCGACGAGGACGACGAGGGAACGCCGCTCACGCGGATGGCGCCGCGTGCCCTGATGCTCCCGCCCGGCATCCCGGAGTTCTTCACGCGAGCGCGCACGCTGCGGCATGGCGAGGTCGAGCTGACCGGACGGGCCTGGTCCGGCCATGCGCCGATCGCCGGCGTCGAGGTCAGCGCCGACGGCGGCCTGGCCTGGTCCGAAGCCGACCTCGGCGACGACGCGGGCCGCTGGGCGTGGCGCTCGTGGCGCCACACGTGGCACCCTCGGGCGCCGGGCGAGTACGTTCTCTGCGCTCGCGCGCGCGACGAAGCCGGCAACGTCCAACCGGTCGACGCGGCGTGGAACGTCGGCGGCTACTCGAACAACTCCGTGCAGCGGATTCCGGTCACCGTCACGGAGTGATCTCCTTCGAGCTCACGGACGAGCAGCGCGAGCTGAAGGCCCTCGCGCGCGAGTTCGCAGAGCGTGAGCTGCGTCCCATCGCGCGGGAATGCGACGAGCGCGAGGAGTTCCCGCCCGAGCTGCTCGCGAAGGCCGCCCGCGTGGGGCTCACGTCGTACACGATTCCCACCGAATACGGCGGCGGCGGTGCGGACGCGGTGACGTCGTCCCTCATCGCCGAAGAGCTCGCGTGGGGATGCGCGGCGCTCGCGGGGACGATCCAGGCGACGATGTTCCCGGTCCGGCCGCTGCGCCAGTTCGGGACCGACGAACAGCGCGAGCGCTACCTCCGCGTGCTCGCACGCGAGGAGGGGACGCTCGCCGCGATCGCGTTCACGGAAGCGCACGCCGGCACAGACCTCGCGTCGATCCGTGCCGAGGCCCGACGCGACGGCGACGACTACGTCCTGAACGGCGAGAAGGTCTACGTCACGAACGGCGGGATCGCGGACGTCACGGTCGTGTTCGCGAAGCTCGGCGGTGCGATGACTGCGTTCGTCGTCGAGCGCGACGACCCGGGCGTGCTCGCGGGTCGCAAGGAGCGCAAGCTCGGATTGCGCGCGTCGTACACGGGCTCCGTGGTGCTCGAAGACCCACGCGTTCCGCTGGATCGCCTGCTCGGCGAAGAGGGCGAGGGCTTTGCGATCGCGCTGGATTTCTTCCAGGCGTCGCGCCCGCAGGTCGCGGCGGCGGCCGTCGGCGTTGCGCGCGCGGCGCTCGAGGCTGCAACCGACTACGCGCGCGAGCGCGAGGCGTTCGGACGGCCGATTCTCGACCGGCAGGGCGTGTCGTTCAAGCTCGCCGACATGGCGATCGCCGTCGAGGCGGCGCGTCTGCTGGTCTGGCGCGCGTGCGCGTCACGACCGACGCGGTGCAGGTTCTCGGCGGCGCGGGCGTGATGCGGGAGCATCGAGTCGAGAAGTGGTTCCGCGACGCAAAGGTGCTCCAGATCGTTGAAGGGACATCCGAGATCCAGCGTCAGATCGTCGCGACGTACCTGAAAGGCGCCGGCGACCTCGGAGGCTAGACTTGCGAGCCTTGCCCGCTAGGCGCACGTCTGCCGTGGTCCGGAGGCGCAGAGGCAAGAGGTCGCGCTCGGCGCGGCTGGTGCTTCTGCGAAGGACGGCCATCGTGGCCGTCCTCGTCGCGCTGAGCGGAGCCGTCCTCGGGATCGCGTTCGCCGGGTCGCCGGCCCATCTGGCCTCCGGCGTGCGGGTCGCAGGAGTGGACGTTGGCGGGCTCACTCCGGGGGCCGCCAAGTCGCTGCTCCAGCGGAAGTGGTCGGCGGTCGAGCACGCGCCGATGACCTTCCGCGCGGGCGGCCACGCCTGGCACTTCAGCGCGAGCCAGCTCGGTGTCCGGCCGGACTGGGGCGCCGCCGTCGACGACGCACGGCGCCAGGGGCAGGGGTTTGGGCCGCTCCGCGGCTTCCGCCGGCTCGACGTCCGCGTCTTCGGCGCCGACGTCGCTCCGCCGACGTCCGTCTACGACGCGGCGCTCACCTACGTCCTGAATCGCATCGGCGACAAGGTCGACGCGCCACGCGTGGACGCGTCGGTGGAGCTGCAGCGGCTTCGTCCCGTCGTCGTCGCGGGCCACGCGGGACAGATGCTCGACCGGCCGAACGCCGCCGAGGTGATCGTCCGCTCGCTCGCGAGCCTCACGCGCCAACCCGTGAACCTGCCCCTGGAGGTCGACTCGCCGCGCGTGCAGGTGAACGATCTCACGGTCGTCGTCGCCGAGGTGAAGACGGCTGTCTCCGCGCCGGTTCACCTCACCCTCGGATCGACGCGCTTCAGCATCAGCCCGCGCCGCATCGCCCAGCTGCTCGAGCTGCCGGCGAACGGACGGCGCGACCTCCGGATCGGCGGTCCGGGCGCGGACAAGTGGTTCGCCGACCTGGCGAAGAACGTCGACCGCGAGCCGGTCGACGCGACCTGGGCGATCTCGTCGAGCGGAATCCGCGTCGTTCCCGACAAGCCGGGATACTCGCTCGACGTCCCGCGCAGCGCGAAGGCGTTCCTCCGTGCCGTGCTCGTGACGGAACCGGCGCTTCGCAACGCGACGCTCGTCGCCGCGACGACGCAGGCGCACAGGACGGCCAAGGACGCGGAGGCAATGCAGATCAAAGGCCCTGTGTCGAGCTACGAGACGTTCTACGGCGGCGAGCCGAACCGCATCCACAACGTGCAGCTCGTCTCGCACCTGATCGACGGGCAAGTGATCGCGCCCGGCGCGACCTTCTCCTTCAACCGGGCGACGGGCGCCCGCACCGAGGACAAGGGATTCCGGACTGCGCCGGTGATCATCAACGGCGAGCTGAAGACCGGCCTCGGCGGCGGCGTCTGCCAGGTGTCGACGACGGTGTTCAACGCAGCCTACGAAGCGGGGCTGCCGATCGCCGCGCGCACGAACCACGCTCTCTACATCAGCCATTACCCACAGGGACGCGACGCGACGGTGAACTATCCGGACGTCGACCTCGAGTTCGTCAACGACACCGGTCACTGGCTACTGCTTCGGACGTGGGTCGGCTCGTCGTCCTTGACGGTCGCGCTCTACGGGACGCCCGTCCACCGGCGCGTCGTCAGCGACGTCGCTCCGCTGAAGGTGACTGGACCGCCGCCGGTGGAGCGCACGGTCGATCCGTCGCTTCAGCCCGGCGAGGTCGTGGTCGACGACTCCGGCGAACCGTCGCGCTCGACGAGCGTCCGCCGGCGCGTCTACACGGCGGACGGAAAGCTCCTCTACGACACCGTCTTCTACTCGTCGTATCGCGCCGAGCCGCGGATCATCCGCGTCGGCCCGAAGCCGCAGCCCGCGAAGCCGAAGAAGAAGCGCCAGCCGAAGGGGACGACGACGACGACCACCACGCCTACGACGACGACGACGCCTCCGTAGCCTCGGCCGCCTCGATCATCGCGGCGAGATCCGCAGGAATCCGGGTCGGGCGTAGCGTCTTCGCGTCGACGCAGGCGTGCGACGTCCAGCCGTCCGCGATCGGATCGCCGTTGCGCGCGACGACGTAGTCGAAACGGAAACGCGCACCCCGAAGCTCGCCGATGCGTGCGTGGACGCGGATGCGATCGTCGAAGTGGGCGGGCTTCAGGTACCGGACGTGCGACTCGAGGACGAACGACTCGATCCCCTGGTTGCGGAGCGCGTTGTAGCCGCCCGTGAACTTCTCGAGATACGCGACCCGCGCGACCTCGAACCACACGAGGTAGTTCGAGTTGTGCACGACTCCCTGAGCGTCCGTCTCGGCGAAGCGCACGGTAACGTCGGTGTGGAAGTGGAACCCGTCCACTCCGGGCACTCTATGGGGATGCACCCGGCTTGAAATTCGTGCCGCCGCGTCAGCGGCTGCTACCTGCAGGGTCGGCCGAGACCGAATCTGATGGTCGCCCTGCGCTTCCCGACGCCGAAGATCAGCGGCACGCAGGCCGAGCGAGAGCGGAGGTAGAAACCCCCGGCGTAGGCGTTCCCACCCTTTGCCTGCTCACCGCTCAGGGCCGCGGGGCAGCTTGGGATGCGTACCGAGCTGACGATGCCGGTGGTGTTGCCCCAAGTGATTGCGACGCGCGTCCGCCACGCCTTCGCAACCCTGACACTGACTCGTGGGCTGCCGGCGCGCACGACAAGTCCCGCTTTGCGCCAGTAGACCCACGGCTTGATGTTCGTGCGTACGACTTGTCGGAGGTACGCAGGCGGCACCGAGACGACGTCGAGCACCAATCGGTAGCCGTCGGTGCGGTAGGGGAACTTCGTGGAATGGATGATCTCGTTGCACGGGATGTCCTGCGGAGACGACGCGGCTCGAGACGCCATGCCGGCTGCGGAGGCAATGGCCGGAGCAACGAGCAGGAGCAGGATCGGCATGCGCCTCATGGTCTTGTCTACAAATCTGCCGGGCTCTCGGGTCCCCGTAACTGATGCCGAACAGCTTGGAGTAGCGTGCATTCAATGAGCAATACACGGGTGGCGCGGCTCGGCGAGCTGATTCGCACCCACCACCCGTGCGTCGTGCTGACCGGCGCAGGGATCTCGACGGAGAGCGGGATCCCCGACTTCCGCTCGCCCACAGGGATCTGGGCGCAGTACGACCCGATGGAGTACGCGACGATCTCCGCCTTTCGCCGCGACCCGGTCAAGGTCTGGGAGTTCTATGCGCTGCGCTTCGAGGTGCTGACCCGCGCCCAGCCGAACGCGGGACACCTCGCGCTCGCCGAGCTCGAGCGTCGCGGCCTCGTGCGGGCGGTCGTGACGCAGAACATCGACGCGCTGCACGATCGCGCGGGCTCGCAGGACGTCGTCGAAGTGCACGGCTCGATCCGGAGCGCGAGCTGCCTCGCGTGCGGCACCCGGGTTCCGCTCGAGGACGTCGTCGCGGCGCTCGAATCGACTCCGGCGCCGCCGTGCCCGCAGTGCGGCGAGATCCTGAAGCCGGACGTCGTCATGTTCGGCGAGCTGCTGCCCGTGGATGCGATCGACCGCGCGTCGGCGCTGGCGCGCGAGGCGGGCGTGCTGCTCGTCGTCGGCTCGACGCTCGAGGTGTATCCCGTCGCCGCGGTGCCGGAGGAGACGCTCGCGGCGGGCGGCTCGCTTGCGATCGTGAACCGCGGCAGCACGCCGTACGATCGCCGCGCCGTCATCTGCATCGACGGGAGCGCCGGCGAGACGCTCGCTGGGCTCGCGGAGGCGCTGTGCTAGGCGGGCACGCGCTTGAGCGGCCTCTCGTCCAGCAGCGTGCGGCATTCGCGGCAGACCTTGCGCTCGACCTCGAAGGGCACGCCGTCCCGCTGGCGGATCGTGCGGATCGTCACCGCAATGTGCTTGTGCGCACGTTTCACGCTTCGGTTCCTCACTGTAGTTCGACGCTCGGGCGTCACGGTTGTTGTCGGCAACTCGTTACGAAATCGTGAGCAGGTTGTCACTCCTCGCCGCCGCCGCGGCCGTGCCGGCCCTCCTGGCCGCCGGCTGCGGTAGCACGATGCACCACCCGGCAGCCATAGCGACGGTTCGTCCCCGGGGGGCTCAGTGCGTCGCCGGATCCTTCCGGAAGTACGGGAACGCGAGGGTCTCCTACGCGGCGATCGTGCGCGGCCACGCGTCGGCTGCCCGGCGCCCCGGCGGTCGCGCCTTCGCGCGCTTCGGGAAGCTGAACGTGAACCGCGTCCCGACGATCTTCGGCATCCGCGGCGCGCGCGTCGACCGCGTGTGCAGCCCGACGTGGTATCTCGTGCAGCTACCGATGCGGCCGAACGGCGCCACCGGCTGGGTGCGCGCCGCCGACGTCGACGTCGCGAGCACCAAAGCGCGGATCGTCGTCGACCTGTCCGCGCGGCGCGTCACCCTGTTCCAGAACGGTCGCCGCGTCCTCAGCGCGACCGCCGCGATCGGCTCGCCGTCGACGCCGACGCCCACCGGGAGGTACTACGTGAACCAGCGGCTGATCCCCACGGATCCGAGCGGTCCGTTCGGGCCTGGAGCGGTCGGGATCTCCGCGTTCTCGAACGTGCTCACCGGCTGGACGCAGGGCGGCCCGATCGCGATCCACGGGACGGACGCCCCGTGGTCGATCGGCAAGGCGGTGTCGAACGGCTGCATCCGCCTTCCGAACCCGACGCTGCGGCGCGTCTTCGCGCGGGCGATCGCGGGCACGCCGGTCATCATCCACGCGTGAACAAGCGCGTCCTCGTGGGGGCGCTCGCGGCCGTCGTCCTCGCCGGCCTCGCGGCTGCGGCGTACGCGGTCCTGGGCCCGCAACCGGACGAGCAGGCGCGCCGCGACGGCTGCGCGCGCAACGCCGCGGACGAAGCCTCGCGGCTCGGGCCGAGCTGGGTGTACGTCAACGACGGCGACTATCCCGCGTCAGGCCCGCCGCCCGCGCCGCGCTGGCTCTCGGGCGTGCTCGACTCGCCCGCGGGGCCCGCGCTCGACGCGCACGTCTCCGGCGGCGACAACCCGGTCGCGCACGACTCGTACGACTTCAACCTGAACGTGAAGCCCGATCGTGCGTACGAGGATCTGCTCGGCGGCAATCCGGAGGAGAAGACCGGGAACTTCGAAGA
>VAYM01000134.1 GCA_005884945.1 Actinomycetota bacterium
CGCCCGCGATCGTGTACGACACCCGGAAGGGAGCGTTGGGAAACGCGCAACGCATGCTCGGGCGGCACGTCGAGGTCGTCTTCTCCTTTGCTCGTATGCCACGCTCACTTGCTTGCCGTCCACGTGAACCGCGGCGCAGGCGGGCCCCACGAGCCGAACGCCGGCGGCATGCGCACGCATCCGTTCGCGGCATTCCTCGGAGCGCGAGCAGCCTCCTTCAACCGGTCGACAAGCATTCGTTGCGCACGTGCGATGCGAACCTTTACGGCAGGCGGATAGTCGCCGTCGATGTTCAGACTCGGTGCCGGCGCGAGCAACGGCAGCGGCGCTGGGCCACCGACTTCGGCCGCGGAGACAGCCGCGAGAGAGCACGCGCCCGCGACGATCGTTAGACGAATCCCGGCTTTCCTGAGCACGGACGCACCGTCGGCGACTCCGGCGCTCCCGTCAAGCAGGCGTCAAAGCCGGTAGACCGCGACCCAGGGGCCGGCGTAGCGCCCCCCCGGCTGCAGGTAGTAGACGCGCCGGGCCGACGTGGCAAGCCCCTCGTAGAAAGCCGCCTCGCGCGGATAGCGGTCACGTGCTGCCTCGACTCGGTCGGTGACGGCGCCCGTCACGATCACGAGCCGGACGCCCCGGCGGCGGAGGCGATCGGCGTTGCGGTTGGGATCGAACGCGCGCCCCGGCCCCGGGAGCTGCAACGGGAGGATTCGCAACCCCGGAACCTGGGGCGTCGACGGGTCTGCGGCGACCTCGGTTCCACGCCCGACGTTCCGCTCCAGCCAGTGCGCAGCGACGATCCGCGTATCGGTCCGCGTGAGCCGTTTGTCGTCGCGGATCGCCCACGTGAGGGGGATCACGAGCAACAGCAGCGTCACCGGCGCGAGCGCGCGGAAGCGGCCCGAAAGCGCAGCGAGCGGCGGGAGGAGCGGAAGCACGTAGCGGTCGAAGTGCGCGCGCAGCGTCATCAGGTCGACGAAGTAGACGACGGCGAAGCTGACGAGGATCAGGTCCGCGCGCGATCTCCGCACGAGCGCGACGACGACACCGAGCGCCGCGACGATCAACGCCGGCCCGAGCCCGTGCCACAAGCGGTCGACGAACGCGATCGGCGCCGAGTGATCGTGCTCGAAGCCGAGCCATCCCTTCCGCGCGAGCCGTTGCACGCGAAACGCCTCGTGCCACGCCTGGTGGCGGTGGACGAGCACGAACGGGCTCGAGGCGAGGAACGCGCAGATCATCAGCACGACCGCGACCGCGAGCCGCCGCCACTTTCGCCACGCTGCGACGACGAGCGGTACGACGAGAAAGACGCCCGGGTACTTGAAGCCCGTCGCCAGGCCCGCGGCGAGACCGGCGAGCTCGATTCGTCCCGCGACCATGAGCGCGAGCGCGACGGCGACGCCAAGCACCAGCGGGACGTCCGTCACGGCTTCGCGCGAGTACGCGACCGCGATCGTGCAGACCGCAGCGACCGCGGCGGCGACGGCGCCGCCGGTCTCGCCGTACGAAACGCGACCGAGCCACCACACCGCTGCCACCGCTCCGACCGCGAGCACGAGCGCGACGATTCGCGCCGTCAGGTACGAGGGGTGCGACTGCCACGCCTGGAACGGGGCATTCACGTACATGAGCAGCGTCGGATAGTCGAACCAGTGCGGATCGCCCCCTCCGCCGTGGACGAGCTTCCACGCGCGCGGGACGATCGACTGCTCGTCCGGGTTCAGCAGATTCCCGAACGGCAGCCCGTACTGGATGCCGACGGCGCGCAGCGCAGCGGCGAGCGCGAGGAGCGCGCCGAGCGCGGTTGCAGGGCCGCCCCAGCGGGACTCGGCCCAGGGTCGTACGGGTCTAAACCTGCGGCGGCGCGTCGCCGACGAGCTCGGCAACGCTTCCCGCTCCGACGATGACCGCATCGACTCCCGCCCGCTCGAGCTCGTCGACCTGCTCGCGTCCGGAGACGGGCACGTCCGCGACGGCGAGCTTTCCCGCAGGCACGTCAGGCAGCAGCTCGAGCGCGCGCGCGAGCGGGCTCTCGCCGTCGTCCTCGCGCCCGGAGAGCAGGAAGATCTCCGGGTCGAGCCGTTCGAGCGCGATTTCGAGCTCCTCCTCGTCGCGCACCTCGACGACGCAGTCCAGGCCCAGGTCCAGGGCCTCGGCGTGCAGGCGCTCGAGGCGGTCGTCTTCCTCGTGCAGATCCTCGACGACGACGAGGTATGCGTCAGCTCCTGCGCTCGCGGCCTCGGCGATTCCGGCCGACGATCGCCAGAGGATCGGCAGCTCGGACGCCGCCCGGATCGCCTCGGCGTTCGTGCGCACGACGAGCGCTTCGGCGCCGTCCCGCTCGGCGGCACGGGCCGATTCGCCGTCGTTGACTTCGACGAGGACGGAGATTCCGTCTCCCTCGGAAATCGCCTGACTGAAGCGGCGCGCAGCCATCGCTCGATCGGAAGCTTAGGCGGTCGGCCTTACTGCCCGACCGGGTGCCAGACTGTCTTGAGCTCGAGGAACGCGGCGACCTCCCACGGGCTCTGCGTGTCCGCGTGGCCGTGCACCACGCGCTTCACGTTCGCTGCGGCCGCGCGCTCCAGGTCGGGTGCGTCGCCGTTCGCGGCGCCGACGTCGATTGCGTTCACATCCATGTGCGCGGCGAGCCACGGCGCAAGCTCACCGCGGTAGCCCGTCAGGATGTTGGCCACGCCGCCCGGCACGTCCGAGGTCGCCAGCGCCTCCGCGAGCTCGATCCCCGCGAGCGGGTGGGCCTCTGACGCCACTGCGACGACGGCGTTGCCGCCGGTGAGCGCGGGCACGATGCGCGTGACGATTCCGAGCAGCGCCGGCTCATCGGGCGCAAGTGTTGCGACGACGCCGGTCGGCTCCGGCACCGTGAAGTTGAAGTACGGGCCGGCGACCGGATTCGAGGACCCGAGCACCTGCGCCAGCTTGTCCGTCCAGCCCGCATACCAGACGACACGGTCGATCGTCCGCTCCACCTCGTCGCGACCGGAGCAGTACTCCGCGAACTCCGCGGCGCGCGCCTCGATCATCTCGGCGAGGCGGTAGAGGACCTGGCCGCGGTTGTACGCCGTCATCCCTGCCCACTTCGGGAACGCGGCGCGCGCAGCGCGTACAGCGTCGCGCACATCCTTGCGCGACGCGCGCGCGACGTTCTGTCCTTCCGCCTCGTACGTGCGGCCCGACTCCGAGCGCGGGAACGCGCCGCCGATAAACAGCTTGTACGTCTTCTTGACGGGCAGGCGGTCAGGCATGAACACCGTCCTCGAACTGGAGGTAAGCAGCGAGACCGTGCCGCCCGCCCTCGCGGCCGAAGCCGGACTCCTTGTAGCCGCCGAACGGTGAGGTCGGGTCGAACCGGTTGTAGGTGTTCGCCCAGATCACGCCGGCGCGCAGCCGCTCCGCCATCCAGAGGATGCGCGAGCCCTTCTCCGTCCACACGCCGGCGCTGAGCCCGTACGGCGTGTTGTTCGCCTTCTCGACGGCCTCCTCGGGCGTTCGGAACGTGAGGATCGAGAGCACCGGCCCGAAGATCTCCTCCTGCGCGATGCGGTAGCTCTGCGCGACGTTCGTGAATACGGTCGGCACGAACCAGTAGCCCTTCTCCGGCAGGCGGCACGGCGGCTGGTAGATCTCGGCGCCCTCCTCTTCGCCCGCCGCAACGAGCTCCTGGATCTTCTCGAGCTGCTGCTTCGAGTTGATCGCTCCGACGTCGCTGTTCTTGTCGAGTGGGTCGCCGACACGCAACGTCCCCAGGCGTCGTTTCAGCTTCTCCACGACGGGCTCGTAGATCGACTCCTGCACGAGCAGGCGCGAGCCGGCGCAGCAGACGTGCCCCTGGTTGAAGTAAATGCCGTTGACGATCCCCTCGACCGCCTGGTCGAGGGCGGCGTCGTCGAAGATGATGTTCGCGGCCTTCCCGCCGAGCTCGAGCGTCAGCTTCTTGCCGGTGCCGGCGACCTCGCGCTGGATCGCCTTGCCGACCTCGGTCGAGCCGGTGAACGCGACCTTGTCGATGCCCTCGGCCTTGACGATCGCGGCGCCCGTGCGGCCGTCGCCCGTGACGATGTTGACGACGCCGGCCGGAAGCTCCGCCTGGCGCAGCACGTCGCAGAAGAGAAGCGCGCTCAACGGTGTCGTCTCGGCCGGCTTCAGCACGACCGTGTTTCCGGCGGCCAGCGCAGGAGCGATCTTCCACGCGAGCATCAGCAGCGGGAAGTTCCACGGGATGATCTGACCGGCGACGCCGATCGGACGCGGTCGCCGGTTCGGGAACGCATACTCGAGCTTGTCGGCCCAGCCGGCGTAGTAGAAGAAGTGCGCCGCGGCGAGCGGCAGGTCGACGTCGCGCGATTCCTTGATCGGCTTGCCGCCGTTCAGCGACTCGAGCACCGCGAACTCGCGCGAGCGCTCCTGCAGGATGCGCGCGATTCTGAACAGGTACTTCGCGCGCTCCGCAGGCGAGACGTCCGACCAGCCGTTGCCGAAGGCCTCGCGCGCGGCTTGCACGGCGCGCGCGACCTCGGCCTCCGTCGCCTGGCCGACCTGCGCGAGCGGCTCCTCCGACGCGGGGCTGATCGTCGTGTACGTCTCCGTCGGCTCGAGCCACTCGCCGCCGACGAAGTGGCCGTACTGCTCCTCGAGCCGGACGATGTCGCGCGCCTCGGGCGCCGGCGCGTAGGTCCAGTCCTTCGGGACCGGCGCTCGGTCCTGGCGATGTTCGAGCTCAGTCAAGGGTGAAGTAGTCCGGGCTCTGGTAGGCGCCCGTCTTCTCCTTGCGCAGTTGCATCAGGACGTCGTTGAGAAGCGACGACGCGCCCAGGCGGTAGAGATCCGGCGTCAGCCAGTCGACGCCGAGCGTCTCGTGGAGCTGGACGAGGTACTGGACGGCCTGCTTCGCCTGGCGGATGCCGCCTGCAGGCTTCATTCCGACCATGCGGCCGGTCTCCTCGTGGACGTCGCGGATCGCCTCGAGCATGCAGAGCGTGACCGGAAGCGTGGCCGCGCCCGGCAGCTTGCCGGTCGACGTCTTGATGAAGTCCGCGCCAGCGGCGATCGCGAGCAGCGACGCGCGCCGCACGTTGTCGTACGTTCCGAGCTCTGCGACTTCGAGGATGACCTTCAGGTGCGTGTCGCCGCACGCCTCCTTCACGCGCACGATCTCGTCGTAGACCTTGGCGTAGCGGCCTGAGAGAAACGCGCCGCGGTCGATGACCATGTCGACCTCGTCGGCGCCGTGCTCGACGACCCAGCGCACCTCGTCGAGCTTCGCCTCGAGCGGCGACTGGCCCGACGGGAACGCCGTGGCCACAGACGCGACCTTCACACCCATGCCCTCGACGCGCTGCACGGCGACTGGAACGAGATTCGGATAGACGCAGATCGCGGCGACGGACGGCACGTTCGCGTCCGACGGATCGGGCCGGATCGCCTTCGACGCGAGCGCGGCGACCTTGCCCGGCGTGTCCTGACCCTCGAGCGTCGTCAAATCCATCATCCGGATCGCGAGGTCGAGCGCGAAGACCTTCGCCTCGCGCTTGATCGAGCGCTTGGCGAGGCTTCCGGCACGCTCCTCGAGCGCGACCGCGTCGACGGAACCGATTCTCGGCAGTCTCGGCTCGAGTGGAAGCTCGAATCCACGCGGGAGTGCAGGCGCCTGAGCCACGAGGTGAGTGTAGCTCCGAGACATCTGCGGAAGATCGCGGCCGATGGACGAGATCCGCGTCTCGACGTGGGCGGAGCTGCAGGAGCAGCTGTTCGCGGATTCGTGGAACGAGCAGCTCGGCCGGCACCGCTCGAACTTCGCCTTTCGGGGGCGTTGGGATGCCGACGACACGTTGTCGACGAGCCTGATGAAGCTGGGCGGCGACGCCCCGAGCCTCGAAGGCCATCTCGTGCGCAGCTTTCGCAAGTACGCTGCGCGCGAGTCCGTTCCGGTTGACTCGCTGTGGAACTGGCTCGCGCTCGGCCAGCATCACGGACTGCCGACGCGGATGCTCGACTGGACGTACTCACCGTATGTCGCACTGCATTTCGTAACCGCGAAGACCGAATGCTTCGACCGCGACGGCGCGGTGTGGATGGTCGACTACGTGCGCGCGCACGAGCACGTGCCCGAAGCGCTCAGGAGGAGACTGAGATCGGAGGGAGCCAATGTGTTCACGACGGAGATGCTCGGTTCCGTCGCCGACGGCGTGGACGAGCTCGAGCAGCTCGGCAACGACTTCGTCGTATTCCTCGAAGCGCCGTCCTTCGACGAGCGAATCGTCAACCAGTACGCGCTGTTCTCGCTGATGTCGGAGCCCGACGCGTCGCTGGACGAGTGGCTGAGCGGCCGTCCGGAGCTCGGGCGCCGTCTGATCGTGCCGGCGGACCTGAAGTGGGAAGTGCGCGACAAGCTCGACCAGGCCGGCGTCAACGAGCGGGTGCTGTTCCCGGGCCTCGACGGCCTGACGCGCTGGGTGGCGCGGTACTACGCACCGCGCCGCCGCTGACCGCGCGTATCCAGGTACACGCACGTCACCTGGGAGCCCCTTACCCCGCCCACCAGCCGTCAGGCTACGGGAACAAAACGCACCCGTGGGTGTCAGCTTCGTGCCGAAAGTGCAACGCGCGGACCGAGCCGCGCACGCCGCGCGCGGTCAGATGCCGAGCCGCTCGAGCAGGCTCTCGTCGCGCCGCCACCGCGGTTTCACCTTGACGCGCAGGTCGAGGTAGACCGAGCGCCCGAGCAGCAGCTCGATCTCGGGCCGTGCGCGCCTGCCGATCTCGCGGATCATCGCCCCGCCCTTCCCGATCACGATCTGCTTCTGCGACTCCGTCTCGACGAGCACGTCGGCGCGCACGACCTTGTCCTCGATCTCCTCCACCTCGACGCCGATCGCGTGCGGCACCTCGTCCTTCGTCAGGCGGAGCGCCTGCTCGCGAACGAGCTCGGCGATCTGTACCTCCACGGGCAAATCGCTGCGCTGCTCCTGCGGGAAGTACAGCGGCCCCTCGGGCAAGAGCGCCACGAGCTCGTCGCGAAGCGCCGGCAGCCCGTCGCCGGTGAGCGCGCTCACAGGGTGAAGCGCATGGAAGTCGCCGAGGCGCGAGGCGGCATCCATCTGCGTTGCGACGTGCGCCGGCTTCAGCCGGTCGACCTTGTTGAGCGCGATCACGACCGGAACACCGAGCTCGAAGACGCGCCGCGCGATGAACCGGTCGCCGGCGCCGATGCGCTCGCGCGCGGAGAGGACGAACAGCACGCCCTCGACGTCCTCGAACGCAGCGTCGACCGTCCGCTGCATGTGCTCCGTCAGCGGATCGAGCGGTCGCTGGAAACCCGGCAGATCGGCGAGCACGAGCTGGGAGTCGACGCCGTTCGCGATCCCGAAGATCCGCCTCCGCGTCGTCTGCGGCTTGTCGGAGACGATCGCGACCTTGCCGCCGCAGATCGCGTTCACCAGTGTCGACTTGCCGACGTTCGGCCGCCCCGCAACGGCGACGAAACCTGAGTTCAAGCCGGCAGGTCCCAGGTTTCCGGCAAGAGCTCCGCGGCCGAATGCGTCACGATCTCCCCCGCTCCGTTCAGGAACGTCACCTCCTCGATCCGGAACTCGTACAACCACTGGCGGCAGCCACCGCAAGGCGAAGCCGTGACGCCGATCCCTGCGATGTCCCCGGGCCGGTAGCCCTCGCTCACAGCCTTCACGAGCGCAGATTTCTCCGCGCAGACGCCGAGCGGGTACGCCGCGTTCTCCACGTTCACGCCCTCGAAGATCTTCCCGTCGCGGGTCTGCACCGCGGCGCCGACGAGGTAGTTCGAGTACGGCGCGTAGGCGCGCTCGGCGATCGCGACAGCCCGCTCGTACAGCTCCCGGCTCACAGGAGCTGGAACACGACGAGCGTGACGAGCGCGCCGAGCGCGCCGCCGTAGGCGACCTCGAGCGCGGAGTGGATGCCGGATTCGACGCGAGTCTGAGCGACCAACAGCGCCATGATGAACGTCAGCGCCGAGATCAGGAAGCGGTGCGAGTCGGTCACGACGTAGGTGGCCGCGATCCAGCACGCGAAACCGACCGCCGCGTGTCCGGAGGGGAGGCCGCCGCGAAGCGGCGTTCCGCGCCCCGTCCACGCCTTCGTAGCGATCACGACGATCACCGTCAGGATCAGCGCGATCAGCGTGATCCGCGCCGGGGCGTCGCGCACCTTGTCGAGCACGCTGGCGGTCTTGTCCGCGGCCTTGCCGGCGAAGACGAGGTAGCCGATCGCGACCGCGTTGACCGACGCGATCAGGACGGCGCCCGCCGCCATGTCCTTGGCAAGCTTCGCCATCGGGTCGAACGACGTCGTCGTCGCGTCGATCGCTCCTTCGATCGCGGTGTTGATCATCTCCGCGATCAGCACGAACGCGATCGCGAGCAGGAGCGCGATCAGCTCGAGCTTGTCGACGCGGACCGCGGCGGCCGTTGCGATCACGGCGGCCGCGACGACGAAGTGAATCCGCATGTTTCGTTGCGTCCTCAGCACGTGCACGACGCCCTCGATCGCGTAGTTGAAGCTCTCGATCACCGACGGGCGGGGCCGACTGCTCATCGGCCGTGCGCGCGTTCGCGCGCCTCCATCGACGCCCCGTGGTCGTACCCGACGAGATGCAGGAGCGCATGTACGAGCGGCGCGCGCCACGCGTCGCCGACCACCTGCGGACAGAGGACGACGTCGCCCAGCTGCCGGGGTGGTCCTGCCGGCAGCTCTTCGCGGCCGTCGATCGGGAAGGCGAGTGCGTCCGTCGCCTCGTCGATGCCGAGGTGATCGCGCTTCAGCTCGCGGATCTCGTCGGGGCCGACAAGCGTCAGGCCGAGCTCGCCGTCCTCGATCCCCTCGGCGCCGAGCACCTCACGCGCGAGCGCGACGGCGGCGTCCACGTCCAGCTCGGCACCGCTGCGATTCGAAACCTCGACCTCGACCATCGCGCCCTACTTCCGCCGCTGCGTGCCCGTCTCCTCCGCATGCAGCTTGTACGCCTCGACGATCCGCTGCACGAGCTTGTGGCGGACGACGTCCTCGTGCCCGAACCGGATGAATGCGATGCCGTCGATCGAGCCGAGGATGCTCTGGACCTGGATCAGGCCCGAGGCCTGCTCGCGGGGCAGGTCGATCTGCGTGACGTCGCCGGTCACGACCATCCTCGAGCCGAACCCCAGCCGGGTCAGGAACATCTGCATCTGCTCGGGGCTCGTGTTCTGCGCCTCGTCGAGGATGATGAACGAGTCGTTGAGCGTCCGGCCGCGCATGAACGCGAGCGGCGCGACCTCGATCGTGCCGCGTTCCATGTACGTGTTCAGGCGCTCCGCGTCGAGCATGTCGTACAGCGCGTCGAACAGCGGGCGGAGGTACGGATCGACCTTGGCCAGGATGTCGCCGGGGAGGAAGCCGAGCCGCTCGCCCGCTTCCACGGCCGGCCGCGTGAGGATCACCCGCGCGACCTGACGCTCCTGCAACGCGGCGACGGCGAGGGCCATCGCGAGGTACGTCTTGCCCGTGCCGGCCGGGCCGATCCCGAACGTGACCGTGCACTCGCGAATGGCGTCGACGTAGCGCTTCTGCGTCACCGTCTTCGGCGTGATCTGCTTGCCGCGGTGGCGCCAGACGATGTCCCCGAAGAGCTGCTGCACGTCCTCGGCTTGGTCGATCGCATTCAGCACGGAGTCGACGGTCGACGGCCCGATCGCCTGGCCCGATTCGACGAGCTCGACGAGCTCGTCCAGCACGGCGCGCGCCTCCGCGACGTTGAGGTCCTCACCCTCGATCGTGACCCGGTTGCCGCGCAGGTGGATCGTGCACTCGAGCCGGTCCCGCAACGCCTCCAGCACGCCGTCGCCGATCCCGCCGAGCTCCGCGGCGACGTCGTTCGAAACATCGAGAACCTGCTGCACCCGGCTCAGTGTAGGCGCGGCCTTCCGGATGCTACGCCAGCTTCTCCTTGACCAGCTGGCTGACGACGGAGCCGTCGGCGCGGCCGGAAACCTGGGGCATGACGTCGGCCATGACGCGGCCGAAGTCGCGCATGCTCGTGGCGCCGTTCTCCGCGATCGCGTCGTCGACGATTTCCTCCAGGTCATCCTCGGACAGCGGCTCCGGCATGAACTCCTGGAGGACCGCGAGCTCGCGTTCCTCCGCGTCCGCCTGCTCGGGCCGGTCCCCGCTCCGGAAGGCTTCCGCGGCCTCGATGCGCCGTTTCCGCTCGCGCTGCAGGACCTGCAGCTCTTCCTCGTCGGACAGCGGACGCTGGAGCTCCTTCTCGGCCGACCGTAACGAAGCGAGGATCAGGCGCAACGCGTCGCGCCGCTCGGCGTCGCGTGCGAGCGTCGCCTCCTTGACCTCCGACTCCATGCGCGCGATCAGGCTCATGCGGGCATCCCGCGGACCCGGCCGCCGAGCACGTGCCAATGGAGGTGGAAGATCGTCTGTCCTGCGCCGCGGCCGACGTTGACGATCACGTTGTAGTCCTCGAGCCCTTGCTCCCGGGCCGTGTCGGCGACGAACGTGAGCATGCGCCTCGTCTCTTCGGGAGTGAACTCGCCGATGTCCCGAAACGTGTCGACGTGGCGTTCCGGGATGACGAGCAGGTGGACGTCCGCCTTTGGATTGATGTCGTTGATCGCGACGAAGCCGTCGCTCTCGGCGACGTGGTCACCCTCACGGTAGAGGCGGCAGAAAAGGCAGTCATCAGGCAGCGAGGATTCCCTCCTCGGAGACGGCGCCTGCGCGGACGCGGACGAGCTCGCCGACCGGCGCGTCGACGAACCACGGGGAGTAGTCGTCGCCGTAGCCGCGGCCCGGCCGGTCGACGAGCACGATGTCCTCAGTCCCGAGCTTCGCGCGCCAGCGCGCGATCGACGCCTCGTGCGAGGCGGCGCGGAGGCTGGCGCTTCTTGCCTTCTTCACGTCGGCCGGCACCGGATCCCGCGCGGCCGTCTTCGTACCGGGACGCGGCGAGTACGGGAAGACGTGCACCTTCGTGATGCCGGCGTCCCGCACGACTGCGAGCGTGTTTCGGAACGCCGCCTCGGTCTCGGTCGGGAAGCCGACGATGACGTCGGTGGTGACGTTGAACTCGTCGCGCAGCGGCGCCACCCGCCGGAGATAGCCGCGCGCCGTGTAGCGGCGGGCCATGTCGCGCAGGACGCCGTCGTCACCCGATTGCAGCGGGACGTGCAGGTGCCGGCTGACGGTCGGAGTCTCGAGCAGCGCCGAGACCAGGTCGCCGTTGACGTGGTTCACCTCGATCGACGAGAGCCGCAGTCGCGCGAGGCCGGGGACCGTGCCGGCCTCGCGGATGAGGCGCGGAAGCCGGTAGCCGGCAGGGCGGTCCCGGTAGCAGCCGAGGTTGATCCCGGTGAGAACCACCTCGCGGTGCCCCTGCGCGACGCGGCGCTCCACCTCTCGCAGGACGGCGTCGGCCGAGCGGCTTCGCGATGCGCCCCGTACGAGCGGAATCACGCAGAAGTTGCACGAGAAGCTGCACCCGTCCTGGATCTTCACGAACGCGCGGATGCGGTCGAGGCGCGCCTGAGCCTGGACGCAGCCGATCGCGCCGACGTCGCCGGCAACCGCAGCGGGTGTCTCTTCGCTCCGGCGCGCGATCACAGCGACGTTGTCCGGCATCCCCGCGAACGCGTCGGCCGCAAGGTTCGCTCCGCATCCCGTGACGTAGACGCGCGCGTGCGTGCGGGCGGCGCGAGCAGCGGCGTGCCGCGACTTGCGGACGGCCTCGTGTGTGACGCAACACGTGTTCACGACGGCCACGTCTCCATCGTCGGGGACTTCCGTGTGGCCGTCCCGAAGCAGGCGCTCGCGCACCGCCTGCGCGTCGGTCTGCGACACCTTGCACCCGAGGAAGCGCACCGAGAACGTCGCCATCGGCGGGATGCTACTCGCCCGTTCGCTCGAACACGTCAGCCGCCCAGCCGGCTTCGGCACGGCGCATGACGTGACGATATCCCGGCAGCTCGGTGGATTCGTGGACGAGGTATCCGGAAGCGACGAGCACCGGCCAGCGTCCGCTCCCAGCGACCGCCTCGACGACCTCGCGCGTCACGTTTGCGAGCGCGATGTCGGCGTCGGGGATCGTTTGGTCGAGCGCGTCTGCCTCCGTCACCGACACGTCGACGCCGTTCGCCGTGACGTTCTCGCGCGCTTTCGCCACGGCGTTCGCGTCGGCGTCGACCCCTGTGACGGGGCCGAACCCGAGCTTCGCCGCGGCAATCGACAGCACGCCCGAGCCGCAGCCGATGTCGACGACGCTGCCGCGCGGAAGCGTCGCGAGGAGCTCGAGACAGAGCCGCGTCGTGGGGTGCGCACCGGTCCCGAACGCGCGGGCGGGCTCGATGACGACGGCGATCGCATCCGCCGGCCGCTCCTGCCACGGCTGGCCGATCCAGAGGTCACCCACACGGACCGGTCGATGGAACTCTCGCCAGCGGTCCTCCCACCCCGTTGCGATGTCGGTCCCGGTCGCCTGGCCGAACACCGACCACAGCCGCTCCTCGCCGCCTGAGTCCGTGTACGCGACGAGCTCGACGCCGTCAGGTCGCTCGATCTCCTCGAACCCCTCTGGGAAGAGCTCGAGCATGTGCGCGCGGGCTTCCTCGAGGCGCGCCGGGGGAATCTCGACCGAGACGCGGCGGGCCGTCAGCGGAACGCGCTTTTCAGCTTGTCGAAGAACCCCTCGTCGGGCTTGTACGTCTCGTCCGTCGACAGTCGCTCGAACTCCTCGAGCAGCCGCCGCTGCACGTGCGTGAGCTGAGTCGGCACGAGGACGTTGACGAGGACGCGCTGGTCGCCGCGGCCGAAGCCCTGCAGTACGGGGAATCCGCGCCCGCGCAGAACGACCACCTCCCCCGACTGCGTGCCGGGCTCGAGCGTGAGCTCCGTCTCCCCCTCGAGGGTCGAGACCGTGACCGTCGCGCCGAGAGCGGCCTGCGGAAGCGTCAGCTCGACGGTGCAGTACACGTCGTTGCCCTCGCGAACGAAGCGTTCGTCCGGTCGGACGTGCACCTCGACGTAGACGTCACCCGCCCGGCCTCCGAGCGTGCCGACGTGGCCCTCGCCGCTGAGTCGGATTCGCTGGCCGTCGTGGATGCCGGCCGGTATGTCGACCTCGAGCGTCCGCTCCTCGATCACGCGAGCGCCGCCGTGGCACGCCGTGCACGGATGCTCGACGTAGCGACCGGAGCCCCTGCACGCCGGGCATGTTTGCGTGCGGACGAACTCGCCGAAGACGCTGCGCGACACCTGGCGCAGGCGTCCGGTGCCGCCGCACGTGGGACACGCCTTTGCCTCCGTGCCCGGTTCGGCGCCGTTCCCGCCGCAGCGCGTGCAGGGAACCGCGACCTCGAAAGGAACCTCGCGCGTCGTCCCGGTTGCGGCCTCGACGAGCTCGATCTCGACGCGCGCCGCGACGTCCGCACCGCGGCCTCGCGCCGCACGCCCGCTGACGCCGAAGAGGTCGTCGCCGAAGAACGCGGAGAAGAGATCCGAGAGCCCACCGAGGTCGAACGTCGTGGGACTGAACCCACCGCTGCGAAGCCCCGCGTGACCGAACCGGTCGTACAGCTCGCGCCGCTCGTTGTTCGAGAGAACCTCGTACGCCTCGACGACCTCGCGGAAGCGGTGCTCGGCGTCGGGCTCGTCCGACACGTCAGGGTGCAGCTCGCGCGCGAGCCGGCGGAAGGCACGCTTGATGTCATCCGGGCCCGCGTCCCGCGTGACGCCCAGCAACTCGTAGTAGTCGCGCTCGGTCGTGGACACGTGCACCTAGCGTAGCGCCGGCCTCAGTTGTCCTCGTAGACCTCCTCGACGAAGCGCGAGAGCTCGTACGCCGCGCCGCGCACGGAGCGAATCGCCTTGTCGTAGTCCATGCGCACGGGGCCGAGGAGGCTGACGGCGCCGAGGACGCGATTCGTCAGGCCGTACGACGCGCCGACGAGCGCGACGTCGTGGAACGCCGGATGCTGGAAGTCCCCGCCGACGCGGACGAACGGCCGCCGCGGGTCGAGGGCGCGTCCCAGGATCTCGAGCAGCTCGGCGCGCCGCTCGAGGGACGCGAGGACGCGTCGATACACGAGCAGATCCTCGTCGCGCACCTCGTCCAGAAGCCCTGCGGTGTCGCCGACGAACAACCGTTGCTCCGCGTCGAGTACGTCGACGAACGCCGAACGCAGACCCTTGAGAAAGCTGCGCTCGGAGACGTTCAACGACGGATTGTCGAGCTCCCGCCGGAGTTGCGCGCTGCCGAGCTGCACGCCTTCGAGCCGGTCGTTCAGGTACTCGCGCGCCCAGTTTGCAAGACCAGGATCGACCGGCGCCTCGAAGGTGAACACCCGCTTCGTGACGCGACCCGTGGACGTGATCACCACGACCATGACCGTCCGCGGTTGCAGAAGCAGGACCTCGACGTGGCGGACCGTCGTCGTCTCGAGCGACGGCGCGGATACCAGGGCGAGGAGCCGCGTGACGCTCGACAGCATCTCGGTCGTCGCCTGCAGCGCCGAGTCGACCTCCCTTCGCAGCGCCGTCAGGTCGAGCGGGAACGACCCGCTCTGCGCGTCCCCGTGGGCGAGCAGCTCGTCAGCGTAGAAGCGGTACCCCTGCTCGGTCGGCACACGGCCGGCCGACGTGTGTGGGTGCGTGAGCAGGCCGCGGGCTTCGAGCTCGGACAGCTCGTTCCGCACGGTCGACGGCGACACGAGGAGACCCGCCTGGTCCACGAGGTGCTTCGAACCGACCGGCTGACCCGTTGCGACGTACTCGCGCACGACGTGCGAGAGAATCTCGCGCTGGCGCGCCGTCAGGCCGGGTCTCGGGTCACTGGCCACCTTCAGCCAGTCTAGTGCGGCATGTTCCGCAGCTCAGGCGAGGAGCTCGGCCGTGACACCGCCGCCGAGCAGGCGCCCGCGCGGCGTGAGCGCGATGTGCGCACCTACGCTCGACGACCGCCTGACCCGCACCAGTCCGAGCCGCTCCATGCGCGCGAGCGCGTCCGCGTCGACCGCGTCCGACGAGCCCACGAGCTCGAGCGGCTCGTCGAGGCGGAGGCCGAGCATCAGGCGCTCGCGAGCGCGCGTCGCGTCCGGAAGCGGCTCGTGCTCGCGGGGCGGCCGCTCACCGCTGCCGAGCGCAGCGATGTACGGAGCCAGCCGCGGGGTGTTCGTCCACCGCGTCCCGTCGATTGTCGAAACCGCGCCGATCCCCACACCCAGGTAGTCGCGTCCGCGCCAGTACGCCAGGTTGTGCTGCGAGCGAAGGTCAGGTCCGTGCGGGAGCGAAGGTGCACGGCAGAAGTTCGCCGTCTCGTACCACCGGTATCCCGCCCCCGTCAGTCGCTCGACGACGACCTCGAAGTACATCTCCATTGCGTCCGCCTGCAGCGCAAGCTCTGCCCCGTGCGCGTGGGTGAAGCGCGTCCCCGGCTTCGCCTCGAGCTCGTAACAGGAGAGGTGCTCCGGTCCGAGCGCCAAGGCAGCGTCGAGGTCGGCATCGAGGTCGGAGGCGGTCTGGCCCGGGATCCCGTAGATGAGGTCGAGCGAGATGTTGTCAAATCCGGCATCACGAAGATGGTAGAAGGCGCGTCGGACGGTGTCAGGTTGGGCAACGCGCTCGAGCGTGGCGAGCAGGTGCGGACGAAAGCTCTGCGCGCCGAGGGACACGCGGTTCACCCCCTGTTCCTGCAAGAGCGCCGCGAGCCCGGGCGTCACCGTCTCCGGGTTTGCCTCCACTGTCTTCTCCTCGGCGTCCGGCAGCGAGGACAGCAGCCGAGCAAGCGCGTGCGGCTCCGTGAACGTCGGCGTCCCGCCCCCGACGAAGACGGTCTCGACCTCCGTGGCAAGCAGCTCGCGCTCGAGCCGCAGCTCTGCGAGCAGTGCATCGACGTAGCCTCCGTGCTGCTCGCTGCGGCCGACGAGCGTGACGAAGTCGCAGTAGCCACAACGGTGCGCGCAGAACGGCAGGTGGACGTAGAGGTGGCGCGCGCCACTCACTTCCGCTCTCCGCTCAGGTTGAGCACGGCGAGGAACGCCTCCTGGGGCACCTCGACCATCCCAACCTGCTTCATCCGTTTCTTTCCCGCCTTCTGCCGCTCGAGGAGCTTGCGCTTGCGAGAGATGTCACCGCCGTAGCACTTGGCGAGCACGTCCTTCCGTTTCGCCTTCACGGTTTCGCGCGCGATCACGCGCGAGCCGATCGCAGCCTGGATCGGGACGTCGAACATCTGCCGGGGAATCTCTTCGCGAAGCCGCTCCACGAGTGCGCGCCCGCGTTCGTACGCCGAGTCGCGATGCAGGACGAGCGAGAGAGCGTCTACCGGCTCGCCGCCGACGAGGATGTCGACGCGCACGAGCTTCCCCGGCCGGAACCCGATCACGTCGTAGTCGAAGCTCGCGTACCCGCGCGTCCGGGACTTCAGCTGGTCGTAGTAGTCGAGGACGATCTCGGCGAGGGGGAGCTCGTACGTCAGGTGGACGCGGTCTTCGGACAGGTACTCCAGGTGGTCGAAGCGGCCGCGACGCTCGTTGTTCAGCTCCATCACGGCGCCGACGTACTCCTTCGGGACGATGATCGACGCCTTGATGTACGGCTCCTCGACTTCCTCCACCTCCGCGGGCATGTCGGACGGCGTGTGCACCTCGTGCCACTCGCCGTTCGGAGGCTGCACGCGGTACGCGACATTCGGCGCGGTCACGAGCAGGTCGAGGTCGAACTCGCGCTCGAGCCGCTCGCGGACGATCTCCATGTGGAGCAGCCCGAGGAATCCGCAGCGGAAGCCGAACCCGAGCGCCTGGGACGTCTCGGGCTCGTAGAACAGCGCGGCGTCGTTCAGCTTCAGCCTCTCGAGCGCGTCGCGCAGCTCGGGATAGTCGTCGGAGTCCGTCGGAAAGAGGCCGGCGAACACCATCGGCTTCACGTCCTTGTACCCGGGGAGCGGCTCGGTCGCGGAGCGACGCTCCGAAGTAAGCGTGTCCCCGACGCGGAGCTTCGAGACGTCCTTGAGTCCGGTGATCACGTACCCGACCTCTCCCGCGGAGAGCGAGCCCGACGACCGCATCGTCGGGGAGAAGAAGCCGAGCTCCTCCGCCTCGAACCGGGTTCCCTGCGCCATCGCCCGCAGCGGCTCGCGCTGGGAGAACGTCCCGTCGACGACGCGCACGAATGCAACGACACCGCGGTACTGGTCGTACGAGGAGTCGAAGATCAGCGCGCGCGCCGGCGCGACCTGATCCCCCGCCGGCGCGTGCACGCGCCCGATGATTGCGTCGAGCACGTCCTCGACGCCTTCGCCGGTCTTCGCGGAGATGCGGAGAACGTGCTCCGGGGTGTCGCCGATCAGGTCGGCGAGTTCCGCGGCCGCGGCGGACGGGTCGGCCTGCGGGAGGTCGATCTTGTTGACGACGGGGACGATCTCGAGGTCGTTCTCGATCGCGAGATAGGCATTCGCGAGCGTCTGTGCCTGCGTCCCTTGGGCGGCGTCGACGACGAGCAGCGCGCCCTCGCAGGCCTGCAGCGACCGCGACACCTCGTACGTGAAATCGACGTGGCCCGGCGTGTCGATTAGATTCAGCTGGTAGCCCTTCCAGTTGACGCGAACGGCCTGCGCCTTGATCGTGATGCCGCGCTCGCGCTCGAGATCCATCGTGTCGAGGACCTGGTCGCGCATCTCGCGCTGCGAGACGGCGTGCGTCAACTCGAGGATGCGGTCCGCGAGCGTCGACTTGCCATGGTCGATATGCGCGATGATCGAGAAGTTGCGGATGCGGTCCTGAGGCATCGTTAAGCGCGCCGGAAGCGCGACCGCAACGCTAGCAACGTGTCGAGCTCGCGCACGCGGAGCGCCCGGCACCCTGCGAGGTACACGACCGTCGCAGCGACGAGCGCCGTGCCGAGCGAGACGACCTGAGCCCAGAACGCGCGTCCGACCGCCTCGTCGAGACCGCGCCAGCAGCCGTACGAGACGCCCGCGACGACGGCGCTCACAGCGACGATCCGAGCCACGGTATTCAGAGTCCGGGTCAGGTCGATCAGGCCCAGCCGCCTGCGGAGGAGTACGAGCAACGCCGCCGTGCCGGCGATGTTCACCAACGAGGTCGAGAGCGGGATGCCCCAGATCCCGAGCTTGTAGAACGCGGCGTCCAGCGCGGCGTTGAGCCCGAGGTTCGCCAGTGCGACCCACGTCGGCATCCATGCGTGCTGGAGGCTGAAGAACGCCCGGTTCAGCATCAGCATGAACCCGTTGAAGACGAGGCCCAGCGAGAACGCGGCAAGACATGCGGCGACGACCGGCGTCTGCCTGGGTGTGAAGTCACCGCGCTGGTAGACGATCCGCACGATCGGCTCCGCGAGGACCGCGGAGACGACGCTCGCCGGAACGAGGAGAAACGCGATCTGCCGGATTCCCGATGCGACGGTCGCGCGGAATCCGTCGAGGTCGTTGCGGGAGATGAGCCGCGCGAGCGACGGGAACAGCACCGTGGCGACGGCAACCGAGAACATCCCCTGCGGAAGCATGTAGAGCCGGAACGCCGCGTTGATCGAGCTCGGCGCCTGGAACCGGTCGATCAGCCTTGCCGCGAAGAACGTGTCCACGACGGCGTTGAGGTTGATCAGTCCGAGCCCGATCGTGATCGGGACCATCAGGACGAGCGTGCGCCGCACTGCAGGGTCGCGAACGTCGATCACGAACTGACGAGAATCGCCAGGGCGTACTCATAGAGCTCGTGGTCGATCCCATTCGCGCGCGGGACGCCGATCACGAGCCCGATGATGATCGCGACGTTCCAGAGCACCGGCGACAGCGCCGGCACGCTGAAGTGCTCGTAGCTGTTGAGGATCCCGACCACGATTCCGGAAAGCCCGAGCAGAACGACGATCGGGAAGAGGATCCTTGACAGGTTGACGGCCAGCTGTCCGTAGCCGAACGCGCGCATGACCCACGGCGAGATGACGACGAAGAGTGCGGTGATGCCGCCAAGGCCGAGGAGGACGAGCCAGAGGAGACTCGACGCGACGCGCCACGCGCGCTTCCGCTCGCCGCGTTCCAGCAGGTCGCTGAAGACGGGAACGAACGCTGACGAGAGCGCGGCATCGGCCACGAGCGCGCGCACTGTGTTCGGAATGAGGAATGCGACCTCGAACGCGTTGATCGCGCCGATCGTGCCGAAGTAGTAACGGGCGACCGATTCGCGCACGAGACCGAGGACGCGGGACAGGCCCGTCGCGAGCGCGAAAACCGCAGTCGACCACGCCAGCCTCCCTCCGCTTGCCGCCGACGACTCGGGCGCCGCGGTCTCGACTGTTTTCGCCATCCCGGAGAGCATAGGGAGCGGGTTCGGTCGCTTTGGTACCCTTCCTGCGCCCGCGACCGCGGGCCTTTTCACGCGATGCCGAACATCAAGCAACAGAAGAAGCGCGTCCGGTCGGCAGCTCGAGAGCGGCTCGAGAACCTGCGTTACCGCTCGACCGTCAAGACGCTCACGCGACGGCTGGAGTCAGCCGTTGCGGCCGGCGAGCCCGAGCAGGTGCAGTCGGAGCATCGCGAGCTCGTCCGGTGGATCGACCGCGCGGCTGCACGCGGCGCGTTGCACCGGAACACCGCAGCCCGCCGGAAGGCGCGCGCGGCGCGGATCGCCGGGCCGACGGCGACAGCACCCGCGGAGCCGGCGGCTAAGCCGCGGCGGCGTCTCGGGCGCGGGTAATCCCGATCAGGGCACGCTCGAGCTCGAGGTCGACTGCGAGGCGCGAGCCGCCCTTGATCGCGTGGTCGAGCTCCGCGAGACAAACGACCGCATCGCGCAGCTCGTCGACGCTGTAGTTGCGCGCCTGGCCGACGAGCTTCTCGACGTAGAAAGGATGTCGCTTCAGGCGTGCCGCGATCTCACGCGCGCTCAGACCGTCCTCGACGAGTGCCTGCACCGACCGGACACGCCCGACATGCCCGACGAGGAGGCCGACGAGAGCCGCGACTGCCCGCCCGACCGGATCGGGCGAGCGCTCGATCAACGTCTGACACGCCGCGAGCGCGCGGCGCACGTCGCGGCGACCCCATGCGTCCGTGAGCTCGTAACCGGGAATCTCCGCGCAACCTGTGGCGAGCGTCTGCACCTCATCGACACCGAGCGGCTCGCCACTCGACCACGTGGCCAGCTTGTCGATCTCGGATGCGAGCTCCTCGGGATCCTCGCCGACGATCTCGACCAGCATGCGTGAGGCCTCGGCGTCGGCGTCGACGCCGCGGTCGGCGAACTGCCTGGCGACCCACTCGGCGAGCCGCCGCTTCGGAACGTCGTAGACGAGGATCTCGCCCACCTTCGCGCACGCTTTCGCCAGCGCCGATCCCTTCTTTGTGTCCTCGCCGACGAGCGCGAGGACAGTGTCCGGCGCCGGCGCGGCCAGGTAGTCGGCGACGGCTTTGATATCCGCGGCCTTCCATCGATCGACGCCCGTGACGACGACGAGGCGTCGGCCCGAACCGAACAGCACCGGGGAGTTACAGGCTGCGACGGCGTCGTCTCCACTCGCGTCGAACCCCGAGAGGAGCTCCGTCGACTCGTCTCCGATCCGGTCGCGCAGTCTCCGGATCGCACGCTGGATCTTCGGTCGATCAGCGCCGACAATCAGATAGACGGGCTTGAGCTCGGACGCCACCGAGGCCAAGCATAGGCCGCAGCCAGGAGCGCACCGGCCACGACCAGAAGGAGCGCTCGCGTCGACTGAATCTGCGCGCCGGGCAGGCTCCCGACGACGCGTGCGCACCCGGCGATGTAGGCGGCGAGCCAGCCGTTGAGCCACGCCAGGATCGAGGTGGCGGCAGGAACGACCGGTGCGGTGACGGCGGACGCGAATGCGAGCGCCAGCAGGGGCACCATGGCGGGAGCCGCAAGCGCGTTGGCTGGAATGGCGACGAGCGAGACGGCGTGGAACTGCAGCCACATGATCGGCGCGGTCGCGACGCCGCATGCTGCGGAAACGGCAACCGCATCGCGTGTCCAGCGCGGCATCGGGTAGCCGTCGAGCGCGAGCTGAAAACGCGGGACGAGCACGAAGATCGCAGCGACCGCGACGAACGAGAGCTGGAATCCGGCGTCGAAGAGCGTGTACGGGTTCCACGCGAGAAGCGCAAGTGCACCGAGCAGCAGGAACTGCCACCGATCGGCCATCCGAGCCGTCAGCCAGGCCAGCGATGCGAGCGCACCCGCGATTCCCGCACGGATCACCGACGGCTGTGGCCCCACGGCCAGGACGTACGCGCCGATGCTGCACAGTGCTGCGATCTGCCCGATGCCGCGAGACACGCCGAGAAGCCACGCGAGTGAGAGGGCTCCTGCCGCGACGAGCGCGACGTTCTGACCCGAGACCGCAAGTAGGTGGTACAGGCCGGACGCGCGGAAGCGCATGCGTAGGTTGTCGGACAGCCCGGCGTCGTCGCCGAGGACGATGCCCTCGAGAAGCGCTGCGCGCTCCCCGTGGACGCCTCGTGCAACGGACCGACCGAGCCAGACGCGCAACCAGTCCGAAATTCCGCCCAGTCCCCCGCGCCGGCCCACCTGGGTCCAGGCATCGACGTGGACGACGACGTGCATGCCGTGTCGTCGCAGCCAACGCCTTTCGTCGAACCCGTTGCGTGGCGTGCGCGGAGCCGCAAGCTGTCCGAGCGCGTCGATGATCGCTCCCTGGGGAGGCGCGCGTCCCGGCCTCAGGCGCAAGAGCACGCGCTCACTCGGCCGCAGCGCGCCGTAACGGAGGACCCTTCCCTCGGCGCGGATGTCGAACCGGCCGCGTCTCGGCGTCGAGGTGATGACGGCGCGTAATCGCTCCGCGGTTCCGATTCGGGGCGTCAGCGGGCTTTGATCGAGCGTGGCAAGACGCGCGCTTCCCCACCACCAGCCGGCGAAGAACACCGCAACGGCGGCGGTCAGCAGCGGCCGCCCGCCGAGGCGTGACGCGGCCAAACCGGCGGCTCCAGCTGCAAGGACGAGGACAACCGCGCCGATGCGTGCCGCGTTCGCAAAGGCGAGCCCGACGCAGGCGGCGAGAACAATCGCGTGCGCGGGCCGTTCACTCAACGTCGTCATGGCGCGACCAGGTCCTTGAGCTGCTCGAGGCGTGCAGGACCGATGCCGGGCACGGCGTCGAGCTCGTCAACCGAAGCGAACGCGCCGTGCTGCTGCCGGTAATCGAGGATCTTTTGCGCGGTGACGGGACCGATCCCCGGGAGGGAATCGAGCTGTTCGAGCGTCGCGCTGTTCAGGTGAACGGGACCGGACGCTGCGCCCGGGACAGCTGAGCCCGCTCCGGCAGCACCTGCGCCCGTCCCTTTCCGGGGAACGACGATTTGCTCGCCGTCGGCGATCATCGCTGCGAGGTTGACGAGCTCGAGCTGCGCCCTGGCGGTGACGCCCCCGGCCTTCGCGACGGCGTCCGCAACGCGCGCACCGTGCGCCAACCGGTAGAGGCCGGGCCGGCGGACAGCGCCCACGACATCGACGACGACCTGCGATCCACCGACCGCCGTCCTAGTTGCGGCGGCGGTGGGGATCGGCGGCGCAGAGGGCGCATCCGTCCGGAAGAGCAGACGGCTCGCAAGGAAGATCGCCGCGAGGACGAGCGCGCCTGCGAGCGCGATCTGCCGACGTGTGAGCGGGAGCTCCAACACGGCTTCGATGGTGGCGGAGAAAAGCGCACGTGTCTGTGCCGACTTCGTGCCGAAAGTCGGGCACACTGAGAGCGTGGTCCACGTCTTCGTCGCCGCGCTCGTCGCCGCGAGCGGTACAACCGGGAGCGGTCTCTACGGCAAGGTCGTCATCTCACCTGCGCGGCCGGTCTGTGCGGTGGGGGAGCCATGCACGGCGCCCGACCGCAACGACGTCCTGACCTTCTGGCGGCGCGGGCGCCGTGTTGCAACCGCCCGCACGACTGCGAAAGGGTCGTACCGGATCGCGCTCGCGCCGGGGCGGTACGGCGTCACCGTGAAGCGCAGTGCACTCGGCCGCGGCCTGGAGCCGACACGAGTGACAGTGGTGCGCGGCCGCTACGGGCGCGTGAACTTCACGCTCGACATCGGGATCCGTTAGCCGTCGAGCCCGACGACGAGATTCACGAGCTTCCGCGGAACGACGATCGTCTGCCGAATCTCACCGCCGTCGAGGTGCGCCTGCACCTTCGGCGACTCCTTTGCGCGCGCGATGAGCTCGTCTTCGGAGAGGCTCATCGGCACTTCGAGCCGGTCCCGAACGCGTCCGTTCACCTGTACGACGAGCTCGAACGTCTCGCGGACGAGCATCGCGGGATCGGCCTGTGGCCACGGCGACTTCCAGAGCCGGTCCTCGTGACCGAGCCGCTCCCACAGCTCTTCGGTGATGTGCGGCGCGGACGGCTGGAGGAGGGACAGGGCAGTCTCGACCGCAAAGCGCGCGCCCGTCGCTTTTGGATCGCGCGCAATCTCGTTCAGGAGCTCCATGACCGCGGCGATGGCCGTGTTGAAGGCGAAGCGCCTGCCGATGTCGTCGGTGACCTTCGCAATCGTCTCGTGCGCCTTGTGAGCGAGCGGGCCCTCGGCGAGGGTGTCCGGCAACGCGGCAACTTCGAGCGCGACACGCCAGAGCCGGCGCAGGAATCGCACCATTCCCTCGAGTCCGTCGTCCTGCCAGTCGACACGGGCGTCCGCCGGGCCGATGAAAAGGATGTACAGACGCACGGCATCGGCGCCGTGCTCGCGGACGAAGTCGTCGGGTGACACGACGTTGCCCTTCGACTTCGACATCTTCGCACCGCCCATGTCGACCCAGCCGTGGTTGAAGAGGCGTGTGAACGGCTCCCGGAAGCCGACGAGGCCGAGCTCTTCGAGCACCTTGGCGAAGTAGCGGGCGTACAGGAGGTGCATCACGGCATGCTCGATGCCGCCGATGTACTGGTCGACCGGCAGCCAGTAGTCGATCAAGCCGCGGTCGAACGGCGCCTGGTCGTTGTGCGGATCGCAGTAACGGAGGAAGTACCACGACGAGTCGACGAACGTGTCCATCGTGTCCGCCTCGCGTCGTGCTCTGCCCCCGCACTTCGGACACGTGACACGGATCCAGTCCTGCGCGGCCTCGAGCGGCGACTTCCCCTTGGGCGTGTAGTCGTCGATCTCAGGCAGGAGAACCGGCAGGTCTTCCTCCGGGACCGCGACGATGCCGCACGCCGGACAGTGGATGACCGGGATCGGCGTCCCCCAGTACCGCTGCCGCGAGATCAACCAGTCACGGAGGCGGTAGCTGACCGCGGAGCGTCCGCGTCCCCGTTCCGCGAGCCAGTCGGCGATCGCTTTCTTTCCTTCGGGGCTCGACAGACTCGAGAACTGACCCGAGTCGATCAGGCGCTCGTTCTCGGTGTGCGCAGAGAAGGCGCCGGGTGCCGAAGCTTCGTTGGCCTCGGCGGGGACGACGACCGTCTTCACCGGCAGGTCATAGCGCTGCGCGAACTCGAAGTCGCGCTCGTCGTGCGCCGGCACGGCCATGATCGCGCCGGAGCCGTACTCCATCAGGACGTAATCGGCGACCCAGATCGGGATGCGCGCCTCATTGGCCGGATTCGTCGCAAAGCGGCCGGTGAAGACACCGTCCTTCTCGTTCTCCTCGCGCTCGGCGAACGACCGCGCCGCCGTGCGGCGAACGTACTCGAGCACCTCTTGCTCGTGCGGCGTCCCCTCGACAAGCTTCGGGACGAGCGGATGCTCCGGCGCCAGCACGAAGAACGTCGCGCCGAAGATCGTGTCCGGACGCGTGGTGAACACCGGGACGTCGATGTCGAGCTCGTCGACGCGGAAGAGGAGCTCGGCGCCGTCCGACCGGCCGATCCAGTTCCGCTGCATGGCGAGCACGCGCTCCGGCCAGTCGATCAGCTTCATGTCGTCGAGCAGCTCGTCCGCATACGCCGTGTAGCGGAAGAACCACTGCTCGAGAATCTTCGACTCGACGAGCGCTCCGCACCGCTCGCAATGACCGTCGATGACCTGCTCGTTCGCCAGCACCGTCTGATCGTTCGGGCACCACTTCACAGGCGCCGCCCTCCGGTGTGCATGACCGGCCTCGAAGAACTTCAGGAACAGCCACTGCGTCCACCGGTACATCTCCGGCTCGTGGCTTGCGATCTCGCGATCCCATTCGATCGACCAGCCCATCCGCTGCATCTGCGCCCGGATCGACACGATGTTCTGCTCGACGATCTCGCGCGGATGGCCGCCG
>VAYM01000008.1 GCA_005884945.1 Actinomycetota bacterium
CTGCCTCGGTCGTGGTCGACGCGCGGGAGCCCGGGCGCGACCGTTGGGTCGCCGCGGCCGGAACGGTGGAGATCGTCCGCGGCGACGAGGCGCGGGCGATCAACGCGCGGATCCAGGGCCGGTACCTCACCGCCGACGCGATCGAGGACGCGCGCGTCGGGCCGGTATTCGCAGCGGGCGACGATCTCACGCTCCGGCTGACCCCGCGGAAGTGGCGGTCGTGGACGGCGAGGGAAGTGGACGCGCAGGAGTTCGGCGGCATCCTCGGCGAGACGCCCGAGCGGTGGTTCCTCCCGCTCGCGCGGTAACTACCTCGTGAACGTGAAGCGCGCGCGGTGCGAGGTTCCGTCGCGGAGCGTCAGCACGAGGTCGCGACACGTCCCCGCCCAGGCCTTCGCGCTCGACATCAGATACGTGGAGCGATCGTTTGCGCTGTTGTACGTCAGCGTCCCGTCCCCGGCCGACTGGTCCGCGGACCCGCACGGGGCCGACGCTGCCGCGGCCACGACGTCGAGACCTTGGTTTCCGTTCAGCGAGAACTTCAGCGGGACTCCTTCGCCTGCCTTCACGGACGGCGCGGTCGGAAACGCCGCGGCCGGCGAGAAGAAGCCGGCGAAGTCATAGGCGACGAAGTACGTGCTGGTCATATGCGCGACGTTTCCGGCGCGGTCGTACGCCGTCACCGTGAACGTGTGCGCTCCGAACGTCGACGTGTCGAGCGGGGAGCCGGACGGCAGCTCGCCCTGGCAGCCGTTCATCCCCGAGCCCTGTCCGTCGCTGCACGAGAGCGACACCCGCACCTGCTGGCCGCGCGTATACGTCGCGCCGTCGGCGGGTGACGTGAGCGTGATCACGGGCGGCGTCCGGTCGACGATCGTGTACGTCGCCGACTGATGGCCGATGTTGTTCGCCAGGTCGACCGCAAAGACGTCGAACGTGAACGTCCCGAGCCTGCTCGTATCGAGCGGGGCACCCGGCGGCATCCCGTTTTGCGCGATGCACGCCTGGATGCCGAGACCGCCCGGATCGTCCGCGCAGTCGTAGTCGTACGTGAGCGTCGCACCCTGGTCGTAGGTCGCACCGTCTGCCGGGACGCGGAAGTCGACGTGCGGCGGCGTCCAGTCGAAGACCGCGTAGGTCGTGCTGAGGGTCGTCGTTTCACCCAGGTAGTCCGTGGCCGTCACCGACAGCGTGTGCGTACCGGCGTGGAAGGTGTCGATGTACGAGCCGAGCGGCTGGCTGCCGTCGCACGAGACGATTGCGACGGTGGTCGACAGGCAGGCGAACGCGAACTGCACGTTCGCGCCCTGCGGATAGACGCTCCCGTCCGTGGGGCTGCCGATGACGATCTGCATGTCACCGGGATCCGCCGACGCGCCCGACGGCCACGCGGCGACGAGGAGGACGATCGTGAGTGCGGCGAGGCGAGCGAGCGTTTTCATCGGAGACCCCCTGGCGAGCGAACGCGCGCATCTTGGGTCGCGCGCCCGCCTCGGGTATCCCCCGGACGAGCCATCCTCGCGGCTTTCCTAACAACTCGGTACTAGCGTCACCGGGCGATGAGCCGCGCCGCGCTCTTCGCCGCACTCGCGCTCGTGTCGGCCGGAATCGCCGGTGCGACGCCGACCTGGACGAGCCTGCAGACGCTTGCGAGCGGCGGCATCGCGCTCGCGCCCGAGGTTGCTCTCAATGGATCCGGCGGCGCCGTCGCCGTCTGGGACCAAGAGACGGGGCCGGACTGCGCGACCTCGCCGGCGTCGCTCATGTGCATCCACACGGTGGAGACGGCGTACCGGTCGCAGTCCGGTGCTGCGTGGGACAGCGGCCACGCCGTCGCCCGCCCCGGCGTGGGCGCGCGGCCGCAGGCGGCCATCAACGCCGGCGGCGACGCGGCGTTGCTGTGGGTGCACGACATCGGCCGGGATCGCGTCGTGCAGGCAACGTTGCGACGCGGCAGCACCGGCGAGTTCCCGAATCCGAACGACCTGTCGGACTCCGTGCTCGAGGTCCGTTCGCACCACATCGCGCTCGACGACGCCGGCGACGCGGTCGCCGTCTGGGCGCAGCGGCCGGTCGACCGGTTCGAGGTGCACGCGGAGATCCGCCGTGCGAACCTCGGCTACTGGGGCGTGGCGACCTTGCTCTCGCGCGCCGAGGTGAACGGCGGCCCCGCTCTTGCTGTAACGCCCGCGAGCGATGCCTTCGTTGTGTGGATGGAGAACGGCGTCGTCGAGTCCGTGCACGGGACCATCTCCTCGGGGACATGGGACGCACCCGTCGCGTTGACGACCGCCGCCGACGCCGAAGGCGATCCCGTGGTCGCGGTGAACGATTCAGGCGATGCGGTCGCCGCGTGGCAGTGGCGCGACCAGCCGAGGGACCCGACGATCGTGCAGGCGTCCTTCCGCCCCGCTCATGGTTCTTGGGGGCCGGTGGCGAACCTCGCCACAGTCGGGCGTGACTTCGCGCACGCGCCGCAGGTCGGAATCGACGGCGCGGGGAACGCGATTGCACTGTGGACAGACGACAGCGGGCTTCGGTCCGCAGCTCGGACCACGGCGACCGGAGCATGGTCCAAGCCGACTGCGCTCACTCACGCCGTCGCGTCCGATCCGCAGCTCGCCGTGGATGCGCGCGGTGACGCGGTTGCAGTGTGGATCGATGCCGCGACGAAGAGCGTCGACGCAGCCGTACGCGTCACAGGCGCATGGCAACCGGCACTACACGTGACGTCGGCGCAGTCGTCGAGTCCGCGTGTCGCGATCGACGACGCTGGGGACGGCGCCGCTTTGTGGAACGCGCCTGCGGGGTCGGACGTCGACGTGCAGGCCGCCGACCTCGCAGGCGATTGGGAGCCGACGCTCGTGAACACGCGGCGTCCCGCGGTCGACGGAATCCCCCGCGTCGGTCGCACCGTGATGTGCGACCGCGGCGCGTGGGAAGGCACCGTGCCGATCAGCTACGCCTACCAGTGGCGCCGAAGCGGCATGAACGTGCGTGGAGCGACACATCGGACGTATCGCATCCGCCGACGAGATGCCGGAACACTGCTCGCCTGCCGGGTCACCGCGACGAATCCTGCGCGAACGCTCGCCGTGACATCTCGACCAGTTCGGGTGCGTCCGCTGAAATAGAGCGCATGGATGCCGTCCGGATCGACAAGTGGCTCTGGGCCGCGCGTTTCTTCAAGACGCGCGGCACCGCCTCGGAGGCCGTGCTCGGCGGGCGCGTGCACGTGAACGGCGCGCGCGTCAAGCCGGCGAAGGACGTCCGCGTCGGCGACACCGTCGAGGTCACGATGCGCACGTCGCGACGGACCGTTCGCGTCCGAGGACTCAGTGAGAAGCGCGGGCCGGCATCCGTCGCCGCGACGTTGTACGACGAGACGCCGGAATCGATCCAGGCGCGCGAGCAGGACGCGCTCGAGCGACGGCTCGCCCGACCCCTCGGCGCCGACCTCGGTTCGCGTCCCACGAAGCTCGACCGGCGCCGGTTGGAAGCGCTCCGGCGCGCGGAACGGCAGCGCCGCCGTGGTCGCTAGGCTCCCGCGATGTCCAACGACAAGGTCGAGCACCTGACCGCGGCGCAGAAGGCTCAGCTCGAAGCGGAGCTCGCTGAGCTCGAAGGCCCGCGCCGCGCCGAAGCCGTCGAGGCGATCGCGAGGGCGCGCAGCTTCGGCGACCTCTCGGAGAACTTCGAGTACCACGCGGCGAAGAACGAGCAGGGACTGCTCGAGCGGCGGATCACGATCCTCCGCGACCGGCTCGACCGGTCGGTCGTGGTCGACCAAGCCGACACGCAGAGCGGGACGATTGCAGTCGGCTCGCGCGTGAAGATCGAAGACGACGGCGGGGAGCAGATGGACGTCGAGATCTCGAGCGTCGGCGGCGTGTCACCCGATTCGCCGGTCGGCCGCGCGCTGATGGGCCGCAAGCGGGGCGACGAGGTCGAGATCGAAGCGCCACGCGGAGCCTGGCGCGCGCGCATCCTCTCGGTGGACTGAACCCTCGACCCCCCACTCCCTCCTTGTGTCGCGACCGTGACAGTTCTAGGGTCATCGGCACGAACGACGGGGCCCGAACTGCGGCTTACGGTCTGGGCGACGTGTCATGCATGGGAGGCGGCCGGTTCGCCGACCACGGAGGCAGGAGGACTGATATGACCGATCCCGGAGAACACGAGCACGACGCAGAGGAGCTCGACCTCGATGCCGAGATCGTGAGCGACCTCGAGCCGAGCGGAGACGAGGCGGAGGACGTGCGTGGCGGCGCGACCCTTCAGTGCTGCACCGCGGCGCACGGCGTCTCTTGCATCCTGCCGAAGTAGCGCAAGGGTGAGAGCTTGATGCAGAAAGGAGACCCCGAATGACCGATCCAAACCAGCACCTCGACGACGAGCTCGACCTCGACGCCGAGACCGTGAAGGACCTCGAGCCGACCGAAGAAGATGCCGATGCGGCCAAGGGCGGCGCTCTGATCACAGCCATGTCGAACTGCGGCGCATGTGCGAGCGGTCGGGGCCTCACCTGCGCGTGCGGCGTGCATGGGTGATGAGCGACGCGAAGCAGGAGCACGACGCTGACGAGCTCGACCTCGACGCCGAGACCGTCAAGTGATCCAACCAGCACCTCGACGACGGCGACCTCGACATCGACGTTAGGCCGTCAGAGATCTCGACCCAACGAGGAGAGCGCGGAAGAAGTCCGCGTGCGAGCAGGCCGAGCGCAAAGAGGCGACGCACCTCTCCCGCGCGAAGGGCACTGAGTACTTCCACTAGCGGCCGGGTCCCGTCGAGGCGAGCTCGGGCGTGATCGTCACGGCGAACCCGATTCCGTGTTCGAGCTCCGCCTTCGCCGACTGCTCCGCGAGACCCGCACACCGCGCTGTCACGGCCGGAGCCGGCGAGGCACGCCTCGATCGGCGCGCGCCAATCGCCGCCGTCGACGTGGGTCCAATTCCCGATCACGTGCGCGCAGCCCCGTCCTCGAGG
>VAYM01000195.1 GCA_005884945.1 Actinomycetota bacterium
CGCCGAGCACGTGCCGCTGGCCGACGAACTCGTCGAGCGTCTGCGGTCGCATGCGCAGCGCGAGCGGCGCTACTTCCGGGAGGCGCGCCGACGCAGCGTCCGAGAAGAGGTCCCCCACGGCCGAAGTATGCTCCGCCCCGGTGACGACCGAGACTCACGAGGACTTCGCGGAGCCGATCCTTCCGGGCAGGGGCGCCTCCGACTACGAACGTTACCTGCGCACGGACGAGCTGCTCGCGTTGCAGAAGACGCCGGAGGAGCAGACCCATCCGGACGAGCTGCTCTTCCAGACGGTGCACCAGTCGTCGGAGCTCTGGCTGAAGCTCGCGACGTCGGAGGTCGAGCGCGCGACCGGTCACGTGCGCGACGGGGAGGTTTCGGCCGCGTTGCGTCTGCTGCGCCGTGCGTCCCTCTGCCTGCAGTTCGTCACGCGCCAGCTCGACATGCTCGAGCAGATGTCCCCGTGGGAGTACCAGTCGGTACGACGGGTGCTCGGGCACGGCAGCGGCTTCGACTCGCCGGGGTTCCGCGAGGTGCGCCGCGTCACGCCTCCGCTCGGCCAGGCGTTCGACGCAGCCCTCCGCGGCGCGGGACTCGACGTCGTCGAGCTCTACGTGCGGGGTCGGGAACACGAGGAGCTGTACCAGCTCGCCGAAGCGCTCGTTGACTGGGACGAGCGGATCACGATGTGGCGCATCCGCCACTACAAGGTCGTCGCCCGGATCATCGGCGACCAGGTCGTGGGCACGCAGGGAACGCCTGTCGAGGTGCTCGGAAAGATGATCCATCACAACTTCTTCCCCGCGTTGTGGCGGGCGCGGAACCAATTGACGTCCAGGGCGAACGAGGAGGACGCGTAGTGGCCTACGAGGAGTTGAAGCAACGCCATGCGGTCATGTGGGCGAGCGGTCCGTACCAGAACATCACGGACACGATCGAAGACATCCACGCGCTCGTCGTCGAGCGGCTCGACCCGCAGCCCGGCACCCGGTGGCTCGACCTCGCGTGCGGAACGGGCGCGATCGCCGAACGCGCCGCTGCCTCCGGCGCCGACGTCACCGGCATCGACCTTTCGCCGGGCCTGATCGAGACGGCGACGGCGCGCGCGCATGAGCAGGTCACGTCGACGTGTGGGATCATGTTCGCGCCAGACCACGAGGCGTCTGCGCGGGAGCTCGCGCGGGTCGTCAAGCCGGGCGGCCGGCTCGCGCTCGCCACCTGGGAGCTCGAGGGCGGCATCGGACGGATGTTCGAGATGATGGCGCCGTTCCAGCCCGCACCGCCGCCGAGCAGCCCGTTCGACTGGGGCAGCGAATCGCGGGTGAAGGAGCTCCTCGGCGATGCGTTCGACCTCGTCTTCGAGCATCACGTCTCGACGCTGAAAATCCCGAGCGGCGAGGATTACTGGGAGCTGTTCTCGACGAGCTACGGACCGACGAAGGCGCTCGCGGAGTCGCTGGGCGATCGCCGCGAGGAGCTCCACCGCGCATGGGTCGACTTCTTCGAGACCGAGTACGGCGACGACGGCGAGATCGCGCACACGCGCCAGTACCTGCTCGTGCTCGGGACGCGCCGCTGATGGCGACGGTCACGGTGCGCGACGAGGTGACCGAGCTCCTGCGGGAGCTCATCCGCGTCGACACGACGAATCCGCCCGGGAACGAGACGCGCGCCGCGGAGC
>VAYM01000135.1 GCA_005884945.1 Actinomycetota bacterium
GATGGAGAACTGCGACGGTGATCACCGCCGCGGATACGCCGAGGCCGACTGCGACCCCCGCCCAGAACGGCGGCCGGCGCGGGACAGGGGTTCCCCAGCGTTCAGGACGACGCGGCCCGCTCACAACGCCCCCGGCACGGCCGGGACACTATGCCGTCAGGCGCTGTGCAGCGCTCCGCTCAGCGACAACACGGCCGCTGCGACGCCGAGCGCGGCGAACGCCGTCACCGCGACGCCGTTCCAGCCATACCGTTCCCACGCGAGCCCGGGGACGTACGCGCCCAGCGATCCGACGCCGTAATAGAGCGAGAAGTACACCGCGCTCGCGGCGCCTCGATCGACGGCCGTCGCTCTCGTGACTCCGAGCTGCGCGGCGGTGACGCCGGTGAAGTTCGCGAGCGTGACGAGCGCGAGACCGGCGAAGAGGCTCGGCAAGGTCGACGGCAGCGACAGGGCGACTCCGGCGGCAGCGAGCGCGATCGCCGCGAGACCGAGTCGCTGCCACCCGATCCGATCGGCGAGTCGGCCGATCGTCGGCCCGGCCGCACCGAGAATCCAGAGGACGAACACGAGGCTCCCGACGCCCGGCCCGAGATCGAAGGGCGGCCGCTCGAGGCGGTAGACGACGTACGAGAAGCAGCCGACGAACGTGAAGAAGAACGCCGTCCCCGTCACCGTCGCACGCAGAAGGCTGGCGTTCCGCAGCTGACGGCGGATGCCGCGAAACGTCTCGCCGCGCGCGGTCGAGCCGGGGATGTCGACGAGCGAACGCTGCATGACGACCGCGGCCGCAAGGGGCAACGCGGCCAGCAGGCCGATCGCCCACCGCCAGCCGACCGCATCGGCGAGCAGGGCGACGCCGATACGGCCGACGAGGCCGCCGGCGACGAGCGAGGAGACGTAGTAGCCCATCGCACGGGCGCCGATCGCCGGGCGAGCAGAAGCGCGAAGCTCGGCGCCAGCGCCGCTCCGAGCGTCGGCGGGACCAGCAGCGCGCTCGCGAGCACGATCGACCGCTTGCGCCCGACCCGGTCCGAGAACGGCCCCCAGATCCACGCCCCCACCGCCAGCGCGAGCACGACGGCGGAGATCGACAACCCCGCCTCCGCCGGACTGACGCCGAAAGTCCGGCCGATCTCCGGCAGGATCGCCTGCGTCGAATAGGTGACGGCGAACATCGCCGCCGCCCCGAGCAGGAAACCCTTCAGAGGTTAGAAGAGGCCGACGGTTTGCCCGTCCTCGTCGATGTCGACGTTGACGGCGGCGGGAGTCTTGCCGAGGCCGGGCATCGTCTGCATGTCGCCGCAGAGCGCGACGATCCAGCCGGCGCCGGTGTATGGGCGAAGGTCGCGAACGGTGACCGTGAATCCGGTCGGAGCGTTCGTCAGCGCCGGGTCGTGCGACAGCGACAGGTGCGTCTTCGCCATGCAGATCGGCAGCTTGCCGAAGCCGAGCCGGTTGAGCTCCTCGACCCTGTTCCGCGCCGCCGGGAGCAGGAAGATCCCGTCCGCGCCGTACACGCGCGTCGCGATCGCCTCGATCTTCTCCTCGATCGACGCGTCGAGCGAATAGACGAAGTCGAACGAGTTCGGCTCTTCTGCTGCGGCGACTGCCGCCTCGGCAAGCGCGGCTGCGCCGGCGCCGCCCTCCTCGAACGCGTTGTTCACTTCGGCCGCGTACGCGCCGTGCTCGAGCGCCAGCGCGCGCACGCGCTCGATCTCGTCCTCGGCGTCGCCCGGGAAACGGTTGACCGCGACGACGGCATGCAGACCGAACTGGCGGACGATCCCGAGATGCCGCGCGAGGTTGGCCGCGCCGACCTCGACGGCCTCGACGCCGCCGTCGGGATTGCCGCCGTGGTGCTTGAGCGCCTTCACGGTTGCCACGAGCACGACCGCGTTCGGCCGTAGGTTGCCGGCGCGGCAGACGATGTCGAAGAACTTCTCCATTCCCATGTCCGATCCGAACCCGCTCTCGGTCACGACGTAGTCGCCGAGCTTGAGGGCGACGCGGTCGGCGACGAGCGAGTTGTTGCCGTGCGCGATGTTCGCGAACGGGCCGCAGTGGACGAACGCCGCTTGCCCCTCGAGCGTCTGCACGAGGTTCGGCTTGATCGTCTCCTTGAGCAGGACGGTCATCGCGCCGGCCGCACGCAGCTGCTCGGCCGTGACGGGTTCGCCCTCGAGCGTCTGCGCGACGGTGATCGCAGCGAGCCGCTGCCGTAGGTCGGTGAGGTCGGACGCGACTGCGACGATCGCCATCACCTCCGACGCGGCGGTGATGTCGAAGCCCGTCTGGCGGACGTAGCCGTTGGCGCGCCCGCCGAGCCCGATGACGATGTCGCGCAACGCGCGGTCGTTGATGTCGACGCAGCGGCGCCAGCTCACGGAGAGCGGATCGATCCCGAGCTTGTTGCCGTGGAGGATGTGCGCCTCGAGCATCGCTGCGAGCAGGTTGTTCGCCGCGCCGATCGCGTGGATGTCGCCCGTGAAGTGGAGGTTCATGTCCTCCATCGGCACGACCTGCGCGTAGCCGCCGCCCGCCGCGCCGCCCTTGATCCCGAACACCGGGCCGAGCGACGCCTCGCGCAGGCAGAGCACCGGGTCCTTGCCGATGTGGCCGAGCCCCTGCGTCAGCGACACGGAGGTCGTCGTCTTTCCCTCGCCGGCCTTCGTCGGCGTGATCGCCGTCACGTCGATCAGCCTCGCGTCGGCTCGTCCGGCCAGCCTGTCGAGGACGGACAGGTCGATCTTCGCCTTGTACTTTCCGTAGAGGTCGACCTCGTCCGGGATCAGGCCGAGGTCGGCGCCCAGGTCGTCGATCGGGCGCAAGACCGCGCGTTGCGCGATCTCGAGCGAGGACGGCATGGGCTGAGTCGTGCCTGAGATATGAGTAATGTATCTCCGTGGCAGAGGAGAGGGGCAAGGTGGGAGTCCTCGAGCCGCCCGCGGCCGGGTCGCTCGCCGACCGGGCCTACCACGCGATCCGCGAGATGATCGTCTCGCTCGAGCTGCGGCCGGGCGGCGTGATCGACGAGCGGCGGCTGATGGAGCAGCTCGGGATCGGGCGCACTCCGATCCGGGAGGCGCTGCGGACCCTCGCGCAGGAGCGCCTCGTCGAGGTGTATCCGCGCCGCGGGATGTTCGTGACCAGGGTGGAGATCCGCGACCTGGCGAGCCTCGCGGAGGTCCGCACGGTCCTCGAGAGCTCGGCGGCGCGGCTCGCGGCGGAGCGCGCGACCGACGAGGACCGCGACACGGTCGCAAGCCTGCTCGACGAGCTCGAGCGGCACGAGGAGCTCGATCAGCGCGAGCTGATGGCGCTGGACGAGCGGATCCACAGACAGGTGTACCGCGCAGCGCACAACCAGTTCCTCGAGGCGTCGCTCGAGCAGTACTACGTCCTCGCCCTGCGCATCTGGTACCTGGCGCTCGACCAGGCCCGTGAGCTCGAGCAGGCGGTGCTCGACCACCGCGAGATCCTCGAGGCGATCCGCGACGGCGATGCCGAGCGCGCCGACCAGGCGATGCGGCGGCACGTGGTCGAGTTCGAGGAAGCGATGCGTCGAGTCTTGGTAGGAGCGTGAGCACGAACGGCCTCCCCTCCTCCGCGCAGGCGGTCGTCATCGGCGCCGGCATCGTCGGCAACAGCATGCTGTACCACCTCTCGCGGCTCGGCTGGACGGACCTCGTGCTACTCGAGAAAGGACCGCTGCCGAACCCGGGCGGGTCGACGGGTCACGCGTCCAACTTCATCTTTCCCGTCGACCACTCGAAGGAGATGACCACGCTCACCACGGAGAGCGCGCGGCAATACGTCGAGCTGGGTGTCTCCGTGACGAGCGGCGGGGTCGAAGTTGCGCGCACGAAGGAGCGCATGGAGGAGTTGAACCGGCGCATGTCGTCGGCAGTGTCCTGGGGCGAGGAAGGCTGCGAGCTGCTGACGCCCGACGAGGTGCTCGAGCGGGTTCCGTTCATCAACAAGGACGTGGTCCTCGGCGGCTTCTACACGCCGCGCGTCACGGTCGTCGATCCGCTGCGTGCCGGGACGCTGATGCGCGAGTACGCTCAGGAGCGGGGCGCCAGCGTGTCCGCGAGCACGGAGGTGACCGCCGTCGACGTCGAGCGCAACTGCGTGCGGCGAGTCCACACCGACAAGGGAACCGTCGAGGCCGACTACGTCTTCATCGCGTGCGGCGTTTGGAGCCCGCGGGTCGCCCGGATGGCCGGTGCGTCGATTCCGCTCACGCCGGCCGTCCACCAGATGATCAGCGTCGGCCCGATCCCGCTCTTCGAGCAGACGTCCGGCGAGATCGAGTACCCGATCGTCCGCGACGTCGACACGAACATGTACGAGCGACAGAACGGCAGCGACATGGAGGTCGGCTCCTACGCGCACCGGCCGATCCTCATTGACGCCGACGACATCCCCTCGAACGAGGAGGCCGCGCTGTCCCCGACCGAGCTGCCGTTCACCTCCGAGGACTTCGACCCGCAGCTCGAGCAGGCGCTCGAGCTCTTCCCCGAGATCCTCACGGTCGAGGGCGCGGGGATCCGCCACGCGATCAACGGCCTGCTATCGCTGACGCCGGACGGGATGCCGATGCTCGGCGAGACCGAGGTGAAGAACCTGTGGTCGGTCGCCGCCGTCTGGATCAAGGAGGGGCCCGGCATCGCGAAAGCGGTCGCCGAGTGGGTCGTGGAAGGCGCGCCGGAGACCGACCTGCACTCCGCCGACGTCTCGCGCTTCTATCCACACCAGCGCACGAAGCGACACGTGGACGCGCGCTCGTCGGAGGGCTACAACCGCACGTACGGGATCGTCCACCCGATGGAGCAGTGGCTCTCGAACCGCGAGGTGCGGCTCAGCCCGTTCTACGAGCGGGAGAAGCAGCTCGGCGCGACGTTCTACGAGACCGCGGGCTGGGAGCGGCCGTGGTGGTACGAGTCGAACGAGCCGCTGCTCGAGGAGTACGGCGACCGCGTGATGCCGCGCGAGGCGGAGTGGGAGTCGCGGTGGTGGTCACCGATCATCAACGCCGAGCACCTCGCGATGCGCGATCGCGTCGCGCTGATCGACGTCTCGGCGTTCGCCGTCTTCGACGTCGTCGGGGCCGGCGCGCTCGACTACCTCCAGCGGATGGCGCTCGCCGAGATGGACGTCGACGTCGGTCGCGTCGTCTACACGTCGATCCTCGACGAGCGAGGCTGCTTCAAGGCCGACCTCACGATCATGCGGCTCGACGACGGCCTCTTCCGCATCGTCACCGGCGGCCTCGACGGACCGCGCGACCGGAAGTGGTTCGGGGCCCGCGGGCGCGGGACGTGCTCTCGTCCGTGACGAGCGCGGACGTGTCGCACGAGGCGTTTCCGTTCGGACGCTGCCGCTGGATCGACATCGGACCCGTGCGCGCGCTCGCCTCGCGCATCTCGTACGTCGGCGAGCTCGGATGGGAGCTGTACGCACCGATGGAGCAGGGCGCCGCCATGTGGGACACGATCTGGGAAGCAGGACAGCCGCACGGGATCGTGCCTTCGGGCATAGGCGTGTACGGCACGACGGGTCGCATCGAGAAGGGCTACCGGTTGTACGGCGCCGAGCTCGAGACGGAATACAACGTCGTGGAGGCCGACATGCAGCGACCGAAGGTGAAGGAGGCGGACTTCATCGGCAAGGAGGCGCATCTCCGGCACCGCGAGGAAGAGCCGGCCGCGATCCTCTCCACGCTCACCGTCGACGACAACACCTCGCCCTCGAACGGCAAGAAGCGCTACATGCTGGGGCGCGAGCCGATCCTGACGAGGGACGGCAAACGCATCGTCGACCTGAAGGGCCGCTCCTCCTACGTGACGAGCGCCGGCTCGGGCCCGTCGGTCGGAAAGCACGTGCTACTCGCGTACCTTCCGCCGGAACATGCCGAGGAGGGGAATGAGTTGCTCGTCCAGTACATGGGCGACCGCTACCCGGTGACGGTCGCGGTGAAGGGCAGCCGGTCGCTGTTCGACCCGGAGAACACCCGGGTCCGCAGTTGAACGTCCTCGTTTGCGTCAAGCGGGTCCCTGAGACGGGAGCGCGGATCACGCTCACGTCCGACGCGCAGGCGATCGACACGACGCTGCTCGGGTTCACGATCTCGCCGCACGAGGAGTGCGCCGTCGAGGAGGCCCTGCGGATCGTCGAGCAGCACGGCGGTTCGACGACAGTGCTGACGCTCGGGCCGGCGGCGGCGATCGAACAGTTGCAGAACGCGATGGCGATGGGGATCGGCGAAGCAGTGCTCCTGGAGACGGACGGCTCGGACTGGAACGCCGAGTCCACGGCTGCGGCGATCGCGGATGCCGTTCGAACACGCGCGTGCGACCTGCTCCTCTTCGGCAACGAAGCGGCGGACACGGGGGACTACCAGGTCGGCGTTCGCGTCGCGCATGCGCTCGGGCTGCCGTGCACGACGGGGATCAAGGGAATCTCGATCGCGGGCGGGACGCTGACCGCGCGGCGCGAAGCCGGCGGCGGTTGGGAGATCTTCGAGCTGCCGCTGCCCGCCGTCGTGAGCGTGAAGGAGGGGATCAACCTGCCGCGCTACGCGTCGATCCAGGGCCGTTTGCGCGCGAAGAAGGCGACGATCGAGCGGATCGCGCCGGAGCCGCTTGCAAGCGCCCTCGAGACGGTGCGCCTCGCCGTTCCGCCCGAGCAGGAAACGCACGTCGAGATCCTCCGCAGCGGCGCCGAGGCGGCGCGCGTGTTGCGCGATCTCGGCCTGGTGTAGTGGTCCTCTGCCTCGTCGACGACGATCCGGTCTCGCTCGAGGCGCTGACGTTCGCGCGGCGCTTCGGCGAGGTCGATGCGCTCGTGTTCGGGGACGTCGACGTCGGCGGTTACGTGTCGCGCGCCCGTCGCATCGTGCACGAGCGGCTCGACGAGTACGCACCGCTCGCCTGGGCACAGGCGATCGTGGAGCTCGAGCCGGAGCTCGTCGTCGCGCCCGGCACGGACCGCGGACACGAGGTGCTCGCGCACGTCGCGGCGCGGCTCGGCGCAGCACTGGCGGCAAACGTCGTCGAGGCGGCGATCGAGGGTGACGTCCTGAACCTGACGCGGCAACGCTGGGGCGGCAGCCTGCTCGAGGAAGCTCGCCTGCGCGGATCGCCGAAGCTCCTCTCCGTCGCACCGCATGTCGTCGAGGCCGAGCCTGCCGGGCTCGAGACGACGGTCGAGGACTTCACTCCGGCGCTCGGGGACGAGCACTTCCGGGTGCGTGTTGCACGACGCGAGGAGCCGGAGGCGGGAACCGTTCGGCTCGACACCGCGCGCGTCGTCGTCGGCGGCGGCCGCGGCGTCGGCAGCAAGGAGGGCTTCGACGTGCTCGAGGAGCTGGCGAACCTGCTCGGCGGTGCAGTCGGCGGCTCGCGCGTCGTCACGAACCTGGGCTGGCGTCCGCACTCCGATCAGGTCGGCCAGACGGGAGCGCGCATCGCGCCGGATCTCTACATCGCGTGCGGCGTGAGCGGCGCGATCCAACACATCGTCGGCTGCAAAGGCGCGAAGCGGATCCTCGTGATCAACAAGGACCGGAACGCCCCGATCGTCGCGCGCGCCGATTGGGCGGTGATCGGCGACCTGCACGAGATCGTCCCGGCGATCGTGGCCGAGCTGCGCAGCAACGGCTCGTAGTGCTCGTCGGCATCGGGCACCTCGACCTCGCGTGCCTCTACGCACCCGGCGACTCGCGCCTGTCGGTCCGGCGTTACGACTTCATGCGAACGGCGACGTCGTACTTCGTCACCGACGTCCGCTGTCCGGGCGTGTCGCCAGTCGGCATCGCGTTCAGAATCTCGTCGCCCTTGCGGTAGTCGTCCTCGTTGTCGAAGACGATCACGACGACCGATTTTTGCGCGTCCGCGTCGTGGAGGGCGATGATCTCTGCCGGCGGAAACCCTTCGGGCGGCTGACTCTCTTGCATCTCGCGGCCCATCTCGTCCATCCGGTCCTTGCTGACTCCGTCGAACGTCACGACGCGTGCAAGCGCCATTCCAGCCTCCTTGGTCGGATTCGAGGTAACCCTACGGCGGATTCGCCGACCATGTGTTGGCTGCGTTGCCTGCGTCTGGGAGGCGCTCATGATGTGGAGCTCCCGTGCAACCGGCCGCAAGCGACCGGCTTGAGTCGTCCGGGTTGACGGCACGTATCGGGACGGATTGAATAGGGAATGGAACAGACGTTCCACGATGTGAGATGGCGACCGAGCCGGGCACCCAGGCGATCGACCGAGCCGCGGAGCTTCTCGTCCGCGTCGTCGAAAGCGGACAGCCGCTCGCCGTCGGTGAGCTCGCGGCGCACACGGGACTGCCGAAGAGCACGACCTCGCGCCTCGTCGGTGCACTCGAGCGCCGCGGACTCGTGCAGCGCTCGTCCGACCGTGGGCGCCTCTCTCCCGGCCCGGTCTTGCTCCGCTTCGCGCACCGCGACGGAGGCCAGAGCCTCGTCGAGCTCGCGGGGCCGATGTTGGAGCGACTCGCGGCGGAGACGCGCGAGACGACCAACCTCGCCGTCCCCGGGCCGCTCGGCGCCGAGCATCTCGACCAGCGCGACAGCGAGCACTTCGTCGGCGTCACCAACTGGGTCGGGCGTCGCGTCCCACATCACGTCGCCGCGAACGGCAAGATCTTCATGGCGTTCGGCGCCGCGCCCATCCCTGCGCAACTCGACCGCTTCACGCCGCGCACGATCACGAGCCGCGCAAAGCTCGAGCGCGAGCTGGAGCGCGTCCGCGCGCTCGGCTACGGCACGGCCGTCGACGAGCTCGAGCTCGGACTCGCGGCGATGGCCGCGCCCGTGCGCGGCGACGACGGGGCCGTCGTCGCCGCCCTGTCGATCTCCGGACCGACGTCCCGACTGACACTCGACCGTATCGAGCGGCTTGCGCCGCTTCTCCTCGACCAGGCGGCGACGCTCGGCCGCCGACTCGACCACCGCGACCACGAGCGAGGTGCCGCATGACCCACGAAGAGATCCTGCAGGGCCTCTACGACCACACCCTCGTCGGCCACGCCCCCGAGGTGAAAGACCTGGTCAACCAGGGCCTCGCCGACAACCTCGACCCCGAGAAGATGCTCTACGACGCGCTGATTCCGTCGCTCGAAGAAGTCGGCGCCCGCTTCGAGCGCGGCGACTTCTTCGTCCCCGAGATGCTGATCGCAGCGCGCGCGATGCAGGGCGCGCTCGACATCCTGCGTCCGCTGCTCGCGGAGACGGGCGCGAAGCCGGTCGGCACGTACGTCATGGGCACCGTCAAGGGCGACGTCCACGACATCGGCAAGAACCTCGTCAACATCATGCTCGAGGGCGCGGGCTTCACCGTCTACGACCTCGGCGTCAACGTCGCGCCCGAGAAGTTCGTCGAGCAGGTGCAGGAGCACGAGCCCGACATCGTCGGCTTCTCCGCGTTCCTGACGACGACGATGCCGATGTTCAAGGCGAACATCAACGCGCTCGAGAAGGCGGGGATCCGCGACCACGTGATCGTCATGGTCGGCGGAGCGCCGGTGACTCAGGAGTACGCCGACGCGGTCGGGGCAGACGGCTACGCGGCCGACGCCTCGACGGCAGTCCGACTCGCCAAAGATCTCATCGAGCGCAAGCGCTCCGCCGTTCCGGCGTGATGGGCCCGCTCGCGCTCGTCGAGGCCGCCGTCAAGAAGCCGGTCTTCGGCTGTCAGATGTGCGGTCAGTGCGTGCTGCACTCGACGGGCCTGACGTGCCCGATGAACTGTCCGAAGACGCTGCGGAACGGCCCGTGCGGCGGCGTGCGCCCCGACGGCACCTGCGAGGTGAAGCCGGAGATGCGCTGCGTCTGGCTGAAGGCCGTCGAGCGTTCGCGTCGGCTCCCCTGGAGCGAGGAGATCCACGACATCCGGCCGCCCGTCGACAACCGCCTCTGGGATACGTCGTCGTGGCGCAACTACCTGACGAAGCGCGACAAGCAGAGGCCGCCCGGCTGGTATGTCGAGGCTTGAGGAAGCAATCGCGGAAGGACGCTTCGTCGTCACGGCGGAGCTGCTGACGATCGACGCCGGCGGCCTCGACGCGGTGCGAGAGCGGTTCGAGCCGTTCGAGCCGTGGGTCGACGCGGTGAACGCGACCGACAACACCTCCGCGCACGCGCACGCCTCGCCCGTCGCCGTGGCGATCGCGCTCAAGCAGCTCGGCGTCGAGCCGGTCATGCAGCTCGTGTGCCGCGACCGAAACCGGCTGGCGCTCGAGGCTGACATCGCGGGCGCGGCGCTGCACGGGATCGAGAACCTCTGCTGCCTCACGGGGGACGACGTCACCGCGGGCGACGAGCCCGAAGCGAGACGCGTCTTCGACCTGGACAGCTCGCAATTGATCGCGACCGCCGCGGCGATGGCGCGCGGACACTACCTCTCCGGGCGCAAGATCGACCCGGCGCCGCACCTGTTCATCGGCGCCGTCGAGAACCCCGCTGCGCCGCCGTTCGACTACCGCGTGGAGCGCGCGCTCGAGAAAGTGCGCGCCGGCGCGCGATTCTTCCAGCTCCAGGTGTGCTTCCACCGCGAGCTGCTCGAGCGCTTCATCGCCGAGGCCGTCGCGAGCGGCCTCGCCGACAAGGCGGCGCTCATCCCCTCCATCTGCCTCGTCCGCTCGCCGCGCTCGCTTCGCTTCATCGACGAGCACGTGCCCGGCATCTCGGTGCCGCCGGAGATGATCGAGCGCTGCGAGCATGCGTCGGACTCCGAGGCCGAGTGCTTCGAGCTCGGCTGCGAGCTCGCCGAGCACGCACGCTCGCTCCCGGGCATCGCCGGCTTGCACCTGATCAGCTTCCGCCGCGAGGCGGGGATCGCACGCCTCTGCACGCGTCTCGCAATCCCGACCCGCGCCGAAAGGGAAACCCGTGGATACCGTTCTCCGGTCGCGGTCTAGGACCGTCGTCATCGGTCCGGAGCACCCGTTCTGCATCATCGGCGAGCGGATCAACCCGACGGGCCGGAAGGCATTCCAGGGGCAGCTGCAGGCGGGCGACCTGTCGCAGGTCGAGACGGACGTCGCGCAGCAGGTCGGCACCGCGGACATGCTGGACGTCAACGTCGGCGACCCGCTGGCGGACGAGGTCGGGCTGATGGCGAAGGCAATCCCGATGCTGCAGGAGCTCACGGATCTGCCGATCTGCATCGACTCGTCGATCGTCGAGGCGCTAGAGGCGGGACTGTCCGCGTACGAGGGCAAGGCGCTCGTCAACTCGGTGACCGCCGAGGACGAGCGGCTCGAGGCGATCCTCCCGCTCGTCGCGAGGCATGGAGCGGCGGTGATCGGGCTCGCGAACGGCGACACGATCGAGATCGAGCCGGAGGCGCGTCTCGAGATGGCGAAGAAGATCGTCTCTGCCGCGGGCGACTACGGCATCAAGCCGGAGGACGTCGTCATCGACCCGCTCGCGATGCCGGTCGGCGCGGAGCCGCGCGCGGTGACGTCCTTCCTCGAGACGGTGCGGTTGATCCGTGAGCAGCTCGGCGTGAACACGACATGCGGCGCCTCGAACACCTCGTTCGGGCTACCCGGACGTCACACGCTCGGCGCCGCGTTTCTCTCGGTCGCGCAGAGCCACGGCCTGACCAGCGCGATCATGGACGCGCGCGCACCGGAGTGCGTCGACGCCGTGCGCGCAGGTGACTTCCTCCTCGGTCGCGACGAGTGGGGCGCGCGCTGGATTGCGAAATACCGCGCAGAGAAGGCGGCGGCGGCGAGTTGAGCGCAGGTCCTGCAGCGGAGCTGCCCGAGCCGCACGCGGACCGGGTCCGCCTGCGCTTCCTCCAGCGTGCAGAGGATCGGACGCTGCGCGAGACGCGCGTGCTCGCCGGGACGTCGATCTTCGACGCGGCAAGCTGGAACGGCGTCGCAATCGACTCGACCTGCGGCGGCCACGGAACCTGCAAGAAGTGCAAGGTGCGCGTCGTCTCCGGCCACGCGCCGGTCAGCGCCGTCGACCCCCGCGCGTTCTCGACGGAGGAGCTGAACGCAGGGTGGCGGCTCGCCTGCCGCGCGCTCGCCGACGACGACCTGACGATCGAGGTGCCGCCGCTGCAGACGCGGCCGAAGGCGGCGCTCGCCGGTGTCGGCCGGCACGTGATCCTGCGCCCCGCCGTGCAGAAGAGGTATCTCGAGCTCGAGGAACCGACGCTCGAGGATCAAACGTCCGACCTCGAGCGCGTGCTCGAGGCCATGGACGACGTCGAGCTGCGCGTGCCGCTCGACCTGATGCGCGGGATCGGCCGAACCCTCCGCGAAGCCGACTGGAAGGTGACCGCAGTCCTCTGTGACGACCTCTTGCTCGACGTCGAGCCTGGCGACACGTCGACCTGCCGGCACGCGCTCGCCTTCGACCTCGGCACCACCACCGTGGTCGCCACGCTGCTTGACCTGGAGACCGGGCAGCCGGAGGCAGTGCGCTCGGTCTTGAACGCACAGCAGCCGTTCGGCGCGGATGTCATCTCCCGCATCTCGGCGACGATGATGGACGACGACGCGCTCGAGCTGTTGCGCGCCCGGGCGCACGAGACGCTCACCGAGCTGCAGCAGGAAGTCTGCGAGGAAGCAGGCGTCGATCCGCGCGAGATCTACGAGATCGTCGTGACCGGCAACGTGACGATGATCCAGATCGCACTCGGAATCGACCCCGAGCCCCTCTCGATGGCCCCGTTCACGATCGTTGCGCGCCGGCTTCCCGAGGCGACGGCGGCGGACTTCGGCGTCCACGTCCATCCGCGTGCGCCTGCTGTTCTCTTCCCCGCCCTCGGTGCCTACGTCGGGCCCGACATCGTGGCGGGACTGATCGCCACGGGACTGACCCTCGATCGCCGCGTGCGGCTGTTCATCGACGTCGGCACGAACTCGGAGATCGTGCTGGGCTCGTCGGCGCGGACTGTGGCGTGCGCGGCGCCCGCGGGTCCAGCCTTCGAGGCTGCACAGATCCGATGTGGGATGCGGGCAGCCGACGGCGCGATCGAGGGCGTGAAGATCGTCGACGGCGAGGTCGGGCTCACCGTGATCGGCGACGTCGACCCAACCGGTCTCTGCGGCTCGGGCCTCGTCGATGCAGTCGCAGAGCTCGTGGGAGCCGGAATCCTCGATCACTCGGGCCGATTCGTCGACGGATCGTCGGAACGGCTCGACAAGATCGGCGAGGAGAAGGTCTTCTATCTCTCCGACGAGATCTTCCTCTCGCAGCGCGACGTGCGCGAGCTGCAGTTCGCGAAGGCCTCGATCGCGACCGGCTGGACCATCCTCTGCCGCGAGCTCGGCATAGCACCGGAAGACGTTTCGCAGGTGCTGCTGGCAGGCTCGTTCGGCACGTACCTGACTCCCGCGAGCGCGGTGCGGATCGGTCTCGTCCCGGCGCTCCCGCTGACTCGCATCGTCTCGGCAGGAAACCTCGCCGGCGAGGGCGCGAAGATCGTCGCGCTCTCCGTCACGGAGCGCGCCGCCGCGAACTCCGTCGTCGACGAGGTCGAGTACGTCGAGCTCTCCGGCCGCAGCGACTTCAACGACCTCTTCGTCGACCAGCTCGCCTTCCCGTCATGACGCAGGTCGTCGTCACCTGCGGAGCGCTCGCGCTCCACGTGAAGCAGATCGCGGCGCGGCGGGGCTGGGACCTCGAGGTACGGCCGCTTCCGCCTGAGCTGCACAGCCGCCCCGAGCGGATCGCGCCTGCAGTCATGGCCGCGGCGGGGGATGATGACGCCGTGCTGGCCTACGCAGATTGCGGAACGCGCGGCGCGCTCGACGGCTTCGTCCGGCTCGACGGCGCGCACTGCTACGACGTGTTCGCGCGCCACGAGGTGCACGAGCTGATGGAAGAGGAGCCCGGCACGTACTTCCTCACGGACTTTCTCGTCCGCGCGTTCGACCAGGTCGTCGTGCGCGCGCTCGGGCTCGACCGCCATCCCGAGCTGCGCGACGAGTACTTCCGGAACTACACACGCGTCGTCTGGCTCGCACAGTCGCCGACGCCCGCGCTGCACGCGGAGGCCGAACGCGCAGCCGCCGTCCTCGGGCTTCCGCTCGAGGTTCGCGAGACCGGCGACGGCGGGCTCGAGGCGTCGCTCGAAAGGCTCCTCGAGTGCTAGTCAACGAGCTGCCGCGCTACGAGATCCTCGACGAGGCTGCGCTCCAGGAGCTCGAGCGCGGCTGGCGGCGGATCGTCAGCGAGCTCGGCATCGAGTTCCTGCACGATGAGTCGCTCGACTACCTCCGAGGCGCGGGCCAGAGCGTCGACGGACAGCTTGTCAAGTTCGATCCCGACTGGATCCTCGAGCAGGTCGCGAAGGCGCCGCAGGAGTTCGACCTGCAGGCGCGCAACCCGGAGCGCACCGTCCACATCGGCGGCAACAACATGGTGTTCTCCGCCGTCTACGGCTGCCCGTTCGTGCGCGAAGGTCTCGAACGGCGCGACGCGACATACCGCGACTTCGAGAACCTCGTGAAGCTCGCGCAGTCGTTCCCGCAGCTCGACTCCCCCGGCGGGACGATCTGCGAGCCGAACGACAAGCCGCTCGACTCGCGCCACCTCGACATGGTGTACGCGCTGCTGACGCTTTCGGACAAGCCGTTCATGGGCTCGGTCACGTCGGGGCCGAACGCCGTGGACACGATCGCGATGGCGGAGATGGTCTTCGGCGGCGAGTCGCTCGAGCAGACGCCGGCGATCATCTCGCTCATCAACGTCAACTCGCCGCTGCGCTACGACGACCGGATGCTCGCCGCGCTCGTCGAGTATGCGAAAGCGAACCAGCCGACGGTGATCACTCCGTTCCTGCTCATGGGCGCGATGTCGCCCGTGACCGTTCCGGCGACGCTCGCGCAGCAGGTCGCCGAGGCGCTCGCGGGGATCGCGCTCGTGCAGACGATCCGGCCCGGCTGTCCCGTCGTCTTCGGGTCGTTCCTGTCGAACACGGACATGCAGTCGGGGTCGCCGAGCTTCGGCACGCCGGAGTCGGCGGTCGGACTCTTCTGCACGGGACAGATCGCGCGTCACTACAACCTGCCGTTCCGCGGCGGCGGCGCGCTGACGTCGTCGCAGGTCGTCGACGCGCAGGCCGGCTACGAGTCGATGATGTCGCTCTGGCCGACGTTCCTCGCCGGGACGAACTTCGTCATGCACTCCGCCGGCTGGCTCGAGTCCGCGCTCGTCTCCTGCTACGAGAAGTTCGTCACCGACGTCGAGACGCTACGGATGCTGTACGAGGTCTTCAAGCCGCTGCGGATCGACGAGGAGTCGCTTGCGTACTCCGCGCACGAGGAGGTCGGACAGGGCGGACACTTCCTCGGCGCCGCGCACACGCTCGAGCGGTTCCGCGAGTGCTTCTACCGGCCGCTCGTCTCGTCCACGGAGAACTACGAGCGCTGGGCGCGGAACGGCGGGCGCGATGCCGCGACGCGTGCGAACGAGATCTGGAAGAAGACGCTCGAAGAGTACGAGCAGCCGGCCATGGACGACGGGCTGCGCGACGAGCTCAAGGCGTACGTCGACCGTAGACGGAAGGAGCTCGGAGACTGATGGCGACGGTCGCCGAGATCATGTCCGGGAACCTGCTGACGGTTGCGCCGTCCACGTCGGTTGCCGACGTCGTCAAGCAGATGCACGAGCGCGAGGTCGGCGCGGTGCTCGTCCTCGACGGCGCGAACCTCGTCGGCATCTTCACGGAGCGCGACGTTCTCCACGCGGTCGCGGTCGGCCATCTCGAAGGCAACGTCGAGGCGCTGATGTCGCGCCATCCGGAGACGATCGACGCGTCGGACACGACCGGTCATGCCGCCGCGATGATGATCCACGGCGGCTTCCGCCATCTGCCCGTCGAGGACGGCGGCAAGCTCGTCGGCATCGTGTCGATCCGCGACCTGATCCGGCACGAGCTCGACGACGAGATTCCGCGAGGCGCGTAATGGAGATGCTGATCGACGGCGCCTGGGTCGCGGCGCGCTCCGGCGAGACGTTCACGGCGGAGAGCCCCGCGACCGGCGAGGCGATCGGCGAGGTGCCTCAGGGCGATCGCGAAGACGCGCGCGCGGCGATTGCCGCGGCGACCGAGGCCTCGGACCGGTGGGCCCGAGCCACCGCATTCGAGCGTGCAGCGCTCATGCACCGCGTCGCCGACGCGATCGAGGAACGCTGCGATGCCCTCGCGCACACGCTGACGCTCGACCAGGGCAAGCCGCTCCGTTCCGAGGCGTACGACGAGGTCGAGGAGCTCGTCCAGTACTGGCGCATGGCGGCGGAGGACGCAAAGCGGCTGGAAGGAAGGCTCGCGAACTCGTTCACGCCCGGCAAGCGCATCCTGCTCGTGCGCCGGCCGCGCGGCGTGATCGGCGTGATCACTCCGTGGAACTGGCCGTACACGATGCCGGCGGAGCTGATCGCGCCCGCGCTCGCGTGCGGCAACACCGTCGTCTGGACGCCCGCGTCGACGACGGCAGTCGCGGCGATCGAGCTCGCGCGCTGCGTCGCCGAGGCCGATCTTCCGCCCGGTGTCTTCAACCTCGTGACCGGCCCCGGCTCGGTCGTCGGCGACGAGATCGCGCGCAACCCGGGAACGCACGGGATCGGCTTTATCGGATCGACGGAGACCGGACGGAAGGTGGCCGAGGCCGGCGCCGGCAAGGCGGTCGTGCTCGAGCTGGGCGGGAACGGACCGGTCGTCGTGCTCGAGGACGCGGATCTCGACCGAGCCGCCGACGCCACCGTCACCGCGTGCTTCCTGTGCGCAGGCCAGAGCTGCACGGCAGGCGAGCGCCTGCTCGTCCACCGCGACGTGCGCGCGGAGTTCGTCGCGAAGCTCGCACGCCTGGTGACGGAACGCGTGGTGCTGGGCGATCCGTTCGCGGACGGCACGACGCTCGGCCCGCTCAACAACGACGGGGTCGCGGCGAAGATGGACGAGCACGTCGCCGACGCGGTCGACCGGGGCGCGACCGTCGTCGCCGGCGGATCGCGTGCGGACGGCTTCCCGACGCAGCTCTACTGGCACGCGACGATCCTCGACGGCGTCGGCTCGGACTCGCTCGTTGCGACGGAGGAGACGTTCGGCCCCGTCGCGCCCGTCGTCTCGATCGACTCGCTCGACCACGCGATCGAGCTCGCCAACGCCTCGCCGTACGGACTCCTCGCGGCGATCTTCACCCGCGACATCGCGCGTGGGCTCGAGTTCGCGGACCGTGTCCGAACGGGCTGGGTGAACATCAACGAGTCGTCGAACTACTGGGAAGGACATCTCCCGTTCGGCGGCCGCTCCGGCACCGCGAGCGGCATCGGCCGAGTCGGCGGCACGGCGCCGATGGAGTCCTTCACCGAGCTGCAGACCGTCGTCCTCTCGTGACATTCGACTTCGTGATCGTCGGCGGCGGCTCCGCCGGCTGCGCGCTCGCGAACCGCCTCTCCGCCGACCCTTCGACGCGCGTGCTCGTGCTCGAGGCCGGCCGCCCCGACTCCTGGTGGGACCTCTACATCCACATGCCCGCGGCGCTCTCGTTCCCGATCGGGAACCGCTTCTACGACTGGAAGTACGAGTCCGAGCCCGAGCCGCACATGAACGCACGGCGCGTGTACCACGCGCGCGGGAAGGTGTTGGGCGGGTCGAGCTCGATCAACGGGATGATCTTCCAGCGCGGCAATCCGCTCGACTACGAACGCTGGGCGGCCGAGCCGGGCCTCGAGAGCTGGGGCTACCAGCACTGCCTGCCCTACTTCAAGCGGATGGAGACGTGCTACGCGGGCGCCGACGAGTACCGCGGCGGCGACGGCCCGATCCCGCTCGAGCGCGGGCCCGCGACGAGCCCGCTCTTCAAGGCGTTCTTCGAGGCCGTGCAGCAGGCCGGCTACGAGCTCACGGCCGACGTGAACGGCTTCCGGCAGGAGGGCTTCGCCGCGTTCGACCGGACGATTCGCAACGGCCGCCGCGTCAGCGCGTCGCGCGCGTACCTCCACCCGGTGCGCAGCCGGCCGAACCTCGAAGTCCGCTGCCGGACGTTCGTCAATCGCATCCTGTTCGAAGGGTCGCGCGCGCGCGCCGTCGAGCTCGACGACGGCGTCGTGGGGGCGCGCGAGATCGTCCTCTGCGGCGGCGCGATCAACTCGCCGCAGCTGTTGCAGCTCTCGGGCGTCGGCAACGCGCGCGAGCTTCAGGAGCTGGACATCGACGTCGTCGCCGATCTCCCCGGCGTCGGCGAGAACTTGCAGGACCACCTCGAGGTGTACGTCCAGTACGCGTCGAAGCTGCCCGTGTCGGTCGCGCCGTCGTACAGATGGCGGAACCGGCCGAAGGTTGGACTGCAGTGGCTGCTGTTCAAGTCGGGCCCGGGCGCGACGAACCACTTCGAGGCGGGCGGATTCGTGCGCGGCAACGACGACGTCGACTGGCCGAACCTGATGTTCCACTTCCTCCCGATCGCGGTCCGCTACGACGGCACCGCACCGAGAGGACACGGCTACCAGGTCCACGTCGGGCCGATGTACTCGGACGTGCGCGGCTCCTCGAAGATCACGTCGCGCGACCCTCGCGCCCACCCCACGCTGCGCTTCAACTACCTTTCGACGGAGAACGATCGCCGCGAGTGGATCGAGGCCGTGCGTTGCGCGCGCCGCATCCTCACGCAGCCGGCGTTCGAGCGCTACAACGCAGGTGAGCTGTCGCCCGGTCCGTCGGTCGAGACCGACGAGGAGATCCTCGACTGGGTCGCGCGCGACGCGGAGACGGCGCTGCATCCGTCCTGCACGTGCCGGATGGGAACGGATCACATGTCGGTCGTCGATCCGGCGACGATGCGCGTTCGCGGTGTCGACGGCCTGCGTGTCGTAGACGCGTCGGTGATGCCGTTCGTCCCGAACGGGAACATCTACGCGCCGGTGATGATGATCGCCGAGAAGGCCGCCGATCTGATCCTCGGCAACACGCCGCTGCCGCCCGCGAACGTCCCGTTCTATCGCCACGAGCGAACGTACGCCGCGCGTGGCACTTAGCGAACAGCGCGTCGGCGAGTTCGTTGCCGCGCTCGGGGCGCGCACCCCGGCACCGGCGAGCGGCGCGGCCACCGCGCTGACGGCGGCACTTGCCGCAGCACTGGCCGAGCTCGTGGCTCGCTTCGCGCGCGACGATGCGATCGCGGCGCGCGCGAACGTCCTCGCGGCGCGACTGCTGCAGCTCGCGGACGAGGACAGTGACGCCTACGCCGCGTTCATGGCAGCGCGAACCGACGAGACGCGCCGAAGGATCGTCGAAGTGCCCGAGGAAATCGCCGCGAGCGCGGACGAGATTGCGAGACTCGCCGGCACGGTGCGCGCGCGCGTCTCGACGGCGGTGGCGGGCGACGCGGACGCCGCGGCCGAGCTGGCGGAGGCGGCGGCGCGCGTCGCGCGCCGGCTCGTCGAGCTGAACGCCAAGGGTCAGACCTGAGGTCTGACCCTCAACGCTGCGTCGGGGTCGAGAAGCTCCTCGACTAGAGGTGTGGCCTCCTGCGCAAGCCCGCGGAGGCTGAGCGTGGTGCGACGCCAGACGACGTCCTCGGCGCGGACGGCCCACTCGAAGTCGCGTGCGTACACGACCTGCGCGGCGATGTCCGGGCCGTCAGAGTGGAGCGCGCGCAGGAGGTCGGGGTCCTCCGCAGCCGGCGCGAGCACGGCATTCGCAAGCGTGCCGTAGTGATTCCACAGGTTGGCCCGAATGCGCGGGTCGACGTCGTCCCGCGTGTCGAACGACGCTCGGGAGCCCGCTCCCGGTAGCGGAAATGGCCTTCGATCGACACGCCGCAGCCCGAGCATGTTCAACGCGTCGAGCGCGATGCGTCGATACGTCGTCAGCTTGCCGCCTGCGACACTGAGCATTCCGCCCTTGCCGCGATGGAAGACCGTCTCGCGCCGTGCGCGCGCGGTCGCGCCGTCGCCGCCCGGCAGGACGCGCAGGCCCGCATACGTCGAGCGGATCCGGTCCGCGCGTAACAGCTTGGCGTCGACTGCAACCGACGCTTCCTCGAGGATCTGCTCGACGTCCTCGTCGCTCGCCTCGACTGCGCTCGGCTCCCCTTCGTACAGCGTGTCCGTCGTCCCGAGCAGCAGCATGTCCTCCCACGGCACCGCGAACGACACGCGCACCTTGTCGTGCGGAATCGTCAGCGCCGCCTCCCACGGCTCGTCGAGACGGACGAGGACGTGCGCGCCCTTGCTCAGCCGGATCGTCGGCGCAGCCGCGGGATCCTCGAGCCGGCGCACCAGGTCGACCCACGGCCCGGTCGCATTGACGACCGCCTTCGCCGAGACGACGACCGACTCGCCGTCGACGACGACGGTCGCACCGACGACACGTCCACCGACGATGCGCAGCTCCCGCACCTTCGCGTAGTTCAGGACGACGCCACCCGCGTCCTCGGCCGCACGCACATTCGCGAGGCAGAGCCGCCCGTCGTGCGTCGTCGCGTCGGCGTAGACACCGCACGAGCGCAACCCCGCGACGCGCAGGGACGGCACGAGCTCGCGTGCGCTCTCCCCCGAAGCAAGCCAGTGCAGACGCGACCGGGCAAACGCGCCGTAGAGGACGAGGCCGGTCTGAATCGTCGCCGGCCCGTAGGGGCCCCCGCGATACACCGGAAACACGAACGGAATGCGGCGGACGAGATGCGGCGTGACGACGCGACTCAACAACCGCCGCTCCTGCAGCGATTCGCGGACCAGGCGGTCGTCCCCGAGACGCAGATACCGCAGGCCGCCGTGGATGAGCTTCGACGACGCCGTCGACGTCGCGCCGCCGAAGTCGCCTTTGTCGACGAGCGCGACCGCGAGTCCGTTCCGCGCCGCGAGCGCCGCGATCCCCGCGCCGATGATCCCGCCTCCGATCACGAGCAGGTCGAACTCGCCGCCGGCGAGCCGCTCGATCGCGGCGCCGCGCTTCGTCACGGCCATAGTGGATTCGTCCACGCTCTCCGTCCGTGCTCGTCCACGACCTCCACCCGCGTGTACGGCACGTGCGGCGGGATCGTCAGCCGCGCGGCGGTGATCCCGTCCGACTCCGCCAGGATCTCGCCGCGATGCTTGTACCCGGCCGGCCCGAAGCTGACGGACGAGCCGCGCTGGCGGCGCGAGCACAGCGTGACGCGCTGACACGGAGTGCAGCGGACCTCGACCGCGCCGTCGTCGACGCGCACCTCGTGAATCTCCGGCCCCGTCGAGCTGTAGAACGACCCGGTCGCGAGCGCCTCGAGCACCGCATCGACCGAACGCTTGCCAACGCGCGCCCACACCCACGCGAAGCGGCTGTCGAGGTCGCCGTGGTGCGAGTCGTCGGCCGCGATCGCGAAGCACCGGGCGCCGCGCTCCAGGAGATCGTCCCAGTGCACCGTCGCCACGCCGCGCCCGGTTTCGAGCTCGCAGCCCGCGTTGAACACCTCGATGCCGGCGACGCCGTCGATCGAGAACTCGCCCGGCACGAGGCCCGTCCAGTACGGGTGCGCGATCCCGAAGCCGAGCAGATGCGTGTCCGGCCAATCCGGGAGGCGACAGCTCAGCTCCGAGCTCGGGATCACGAGCAGCCCCTCCGTCGACTCGGCCTCCGTCCGGATCCAGTGGTCTGTGATCGCCAGCACGTCGAACCCCGCCGCCTCGTACTGCGCGATCAGCTCCTCCGGCTCGAGCTCCCCGTCCGACCGCGTCGTGTGGGCGTGCAGAGCGCAGCGGAGCCACATGGTCATGTGACAACCCTAGTTCGCCCCAAGCCCGTCACCCGATCGTCATTGAACTACGGGCCGCACCGTCCTACGATCGTGACTCCACTTACCCCCGGGGAGGAGACAGATGGAGGACTACGAGCTCCAGGAAGAGGAGTTCTGGCGGAAGCTGGACGAAGAGTCGATGAGCCGGAACGCGATGCTGCGGCGGAGCGCGGCCGCGGCGGTCGGACTCACGGTCATCTCCAGCCCGGCTGCGGCCTGGGCAGCGCGGAAGAACGGCGCAGAGGCGCTGTCGATGGACGGTACGCCGCTCAAGGCGCTGGTCAAGGCCGCGAAGAAGGAAGGACATCTCAACGTCATCGCCCTCCCGCACGACTGGGCGAACTACGGCCAGATGATCAGCGCGTTCAAGAAGAAGTACGGCCTCGGCATGACCGAGGACAACCCGAACGGCAGCTCGGCGCAGGAGAACCAGGCGATCCGGTCGCTCAAGGGCGACAAGCGGGCTCCGGACGTCGTCGACGTGGGTCCGTCGTTCGCGATCGCCGGCGCGAACGAAGGCCTGTACAAGCCTTACAAGGTCCAGAAGTATTCGACGATCCCGAAGTCCATGAAGGATCCGCGTGCCCGCTGGTACGGCGACTACTGGGGTGCGATCTCGATCGGCTACAACTCGAACCTGATCAAGCCGGCGCCGAAGACGTTCCGCGACCTCCTGAAAGCGGAGTACAAGAACAAGGTCGCGCTCAACGGCAACCCGCTGACGTCGAACTCGGCGGTGTCAGGCGTCTTCGCCGCTGCACTCGGCTACGGCGGCTCGGTCGCCAACGTCGAGCCTGGCATCGAGTTCTTCCGGCAGCTGAAGAAGGTCGGAAACTTCATTCCGGTCGATGCCACGCCGCAGACCGTCGCCTCGGGCCAGACGCCGATCGTGATCGACTGGGACTACCTCAACCTTGCCTACGGCAAGGAGTTCCCGGCAGTCCATTGGAAGGTGTCGCTGCCTCCCCTTCCGTACGGCTCGTTCTACTGCCAGGCGATCAACGCCGCCGCACCGCACCCGAACGCGGCGAAGCTGTGGATGGAGTTCCTCTACTCGGATCAGGGACAGCTGATCTGGCTCAAGGGGTACTCGCATCCGGCGCGCTTCCAGGACCTCGTGAAGCACAAGAAGGTCCCGAAGGCGCTGCTCAACGCTCTCCCGCCGGCGAAGTTCTACGCGAAGGTGAAGTTCGCCTCCGACGCGCAGCAGACGGCGGCGAAGGCGAAGATCGCAGCTGAATGGCCGGGCATCTGAGGACGTAGCTGGCCACACAGGCTGAAGCGGCAAGCGCACTCCGGCCGGACTCACGTTCCGGCCGGAGGCGTCTTTCGCTGGCCTGGGTCGGCGTGCTGCCGTTCCTCGCCTACGCGCTCGCCTTCCTCTTCGTACCGGCGGGAGAAGTGATCGTCGGCGCGTTCAAGAACGCTCACGGGCACGCGACGACGGAACACATCCGGCAGATCGTCCACCAGCCCTACCGCCAGCAGTACTGGCTCTCGATCAAGGTCAGCCTGATCACGGCGGGATTGGGTTGCCTCTTCGGCCTCGCGATCGCCTACGCGGCGATTCGCGAGGGAACGCCTCGCGTCGTCCGGACGGTGGTGACGACGTTCTCGGGCGTGGCGGCGAACTTCGCGGGAATTCCTCTGGCGTTCGCGTGGATCGCGACGCTCGGGACGATCGGCATCGTCACGAAGTTCATTCACGACCACCTGGGTTACGACATCTACGGGCACGGGTTCACGATCTTCGGAGAGCGCGGTGTCGAGCTCGTCTACCTGTACTTCCAGATCCCACTGATGATCCTGGTGATCGCTCCGGCGATCGACGGACTCCGGCGTGAGTGGCGTGAAGCCGCCTCGAACCTCGGCGCGAATTCGTGGCAGTACTGGCGGCATGTGGGCATTCCGGTACTGATGCCCTCGTTCCTCGGCGCGTTCATCCTCCTCTTCGGCAATTCGTTCTCGGCCTATGCGACCGCCTATGGGCTCGCCGCAAACGGGATCGCTCTGATACCGATCACGATCGGCTTCTACTACAGCGGCAACGTCCTCTCCGACCCGCACCTCGCGCAGGCGCTCGCGTTCGGGATGTTCGCCGTGCTCGCGGTGATGATGCTCATCTACGTCCCGTTGCAGCGGCGGTCCGCGCGGTGGATGCGATGAGAAGGCGCTGGATCGCCCCGTCGGCGATCGTGTGGCTGGTCGTGGCCAGCGCGTTCTTCCTCATACCGCTGATCGCGACGTTTTTGTTCAGCCTCCAAAGCCTTCAGACGAACAAATGCTGCACAAGCGCCGCGTACTCGCTCATCATCCACAGCCATCAGTTCTGGCACACGATCCGACTGTCGTTCGTCCTCGCGTTGGAGACGATCGCAATCAGCCTGCTGCTGTTCGTCCCCACCGTCTACTGGGTGCACCTGAGGGTGCCGCGCTTCCGGCCCGTGCTCGGTTTCATGGCGCTCGTTCCCTTCGTCGTGCCGCCGATCATCCTCGTCGTCGGACTGCTGAATCTCTACAAGGGCGCGCCGAGCTGGTTCTACGACAAGCCGTATGGATTCCTGGCCACCGCGTATGTCATCCTCGCCTTTCCGTACATGTTCTTCTCGCTCGACGCCGGCTTTCGAGCGATCGACGTGCATACGCTCACGGAGGCGTCGCAGAACCTGGGAGCGAGCTGGCGGACGACACTCGTGCGTGTGATCCTGCCCAACATTCGCGTCGCGGCGCTCGGCGGATCCTTCCTGACGCTCGCAATCGTGATGGGCGAGTTCACGATCGCGAGCCTGTCGACGTTCCAGACCTTCCCGACCTACATCCAGTTCGTCAACGAGACGCAGCCGTACGAGGCGGCGGCGCTGTCGCTCCTCAGCTTCCTGATCGTCTGGGCGGCGATGCTCGCGCTGCTCTTCGTCGGCCGCGGGCGGCCCAGGCCTGTGCAAGTGGCGGCGACGCGCTGATGGCTTACCTCGAGCTCAACGAGCTGCGGCGGTCGTTCGGGCCTGTCGTCGCGCTGAACGGGATCAATGTGTCGCTCGACCAGGGCGAGTTCCTCTCGCTGCTCGGGCCGTCCGGTTGCGGGAAGACGACTGCGCTCCGGCTCGTCGCCGGCTTCGACCGCCCCGATTCGGGCTCGATCGTCGTCGACGGCAAGGACATGACGCGCGTGTCGCCCAACCGGCGCGACATGGGCATGGTCTTCCAGGCGTACAGCCTCTTCCCGAACATGACGGCCGAGCAGAACGTCGAGTTCGGCCTGCGGATCCGGAAGAACAAGCGCGGCGCACGGCGCAAGCGCGTGAAGGAGCTGCTCGAGCTCGTCGGGCTCGAGCACGCGGTCAAGCGCTATCCGCACCAGCTTTCGGGCGGCATGCAACAGCGCGTCGCGCTCGCGCGAGCGCTCGCGATCGAGCCCCGCGTGTTGCTGCTGGACGAGCCGCTCTCGGCCCTCGACGCGAAGGTGCGCGTGCAGCTACGCGAGGAGATCCGCCGCATCCAGACGCAGCTCGGGATCACGACGCTGTATGTGACGCACGACCAGGAGGAGGCGCTGTCAGTCTCCGATCACGTCGCGGTGATGTGGTCCGGCCGCATCGAGCAGATGGGGACGCCGTCGGAGATGTACAGCGCGCCCGCGACGCCTTTCGTCGCCGAGTTCATCGGCACGATGAACCGCCTGCAGAGCGTCGTCGTCGACGGCGAGCGCGGCGAGGTGGAGCACGCGGGAACGCGTCTGACCGTCGACGCCGCGCGCGGCCGCACCAGGGGCGAGAAGGTGATGGTGCTCGTGCGGCCCGAGTTGCTCGTCTTGGAGCCGTCCGCGAACGGAGCAGCCGGGGACAACACGCTCGCCGGCGAGGTCGTCACGCACACGTTCCTCGGCTCGGTGACGCGCCTGAAGGTTCAGAGCCGCGAGGCGGAGCTGATCTCGGACGTTGCGACGGCGCGCGTCGCGTCGCTTCCCGTGGGTCAGCCGGTCGTCGCGCACGTTCCGAACGAGGGGACGCGGCTCCTCACGTTGACTGAGGAGCCAGCGTCGTTCGAGCTAGATCCGGACAATCCGTGAAGATCCCGCTCACGCCGAGCGCCGCGAGCTCGAGCATCCGCTGCGGCTCGTTCACCGTGTAGACGGTTGTCTCGAATCCCGCGGCCTGCGCCCGCGCGATCGCGCGCGGAGTGACGCGTTCGTTCGAGAACCCGACTGCCCACGAGCCTGCCGCGCGTCTGAGCGTCACGCCGAAGCCGACGTGCTGCAGCGTGCGCAGTTCAGGGCGGAGCCGGCGGACGGTTCGCAGCGCACCGGGCTCGAAGCAGATGATGACGGCGTCGGCGTCGAGGAGCTCGAGCGTCCGCCGCACGACGTCGTGTCGCCGGTACAGGTAAGGATGCTTCAGCTCGACCATCACGCCGATCCGGCCGGCGACGACGTCGAGCACGTCCTCGAGCGTCGGATACTCGTGTCGCGCGCGAGGCCGGTCGTGGCCGACGACCAGCGTGCCGTCACGCGCGGCGTGGACGTCGAACTCGACGTAGTCCGCGCCGAGCTCGATCGCGCGCCGGAAAGCCGGCAGCGTGTTCTCCGGCTCGTCCCACGACGCGCCGCGATGCGCGATTACCAGCACGAACCGAGCACGCGCTCGAGGAGCGCGACGTCGATCGCGTCCACGATCTCGTCGGCCTGCGCGAGCCGCTCCGGCGCGAGCGTTCCGAGCACGGCGAGGCAGCGCATGCCGGCCGACTTCGCAGACGCGACGCCCGCCTCCGTGTCCTCGAAGACGACGACGTCCTCCGCGTCGAGACCGCCGTCGAGGAGCGCGAGCGCGCGCAGGTAGCCGGCGGGGTGCGGCTTGCCTTCGGGGACGTCCTCGGCGGCGACGATCGCCTCGACGGCGTCGAGCAGGCCGGCCGCGTGCAGCACCGGCTCGATCTCCGGACGGGCGGCGCCGGACACGACGGCAACGTGCGCACGAGCCGCCGCATACCGCACGGCCTCGCGCACCGGGTCGCGGATGCTCGACCCGTCGGCGACGCGCTCGCGGTAGAGCTGGATCCGCCGCTCGACGACCTCGTCCACGGCGGGGTGGTCGCGGCCGAGCCACGTCCGGACGATCTCCGGATCCGAGAGCCCGGCGAGCCGGTCGTAGTACTCCTGCTGGGAGAGCGGCTTCCCGTGGTGCGCGGACACGAGGCGCGACACATTATCGTCGTGCGGTGCCTGCGTCCGCTCTCGCGTTCGCGCTCGCCGCGGCCTTCGTGCACGCGCTGTGGAACATCCTGCTGGCGCGGGCGCGCAACCCCGAGGCCGCGACGGCCGTCGCGCTCCTCGTCGCCGTCGTCGTGTTCGCTCCGATTGCCGCGGCGGTGTGGAAGGTGGATGCGCGCGTCTGGCCGTTCCTGATCGCGACCTCCGCGTTCGAGCTCCTCTACTTCGCGTTGCTCGCGGCCGCGTACCGCCGGGCGCATCTGTCGGTCGTCTATCCGCTCGCCCGCGGGACGGCGCCCGTGTTCGTGCTGGTGGTCGGAGTCGTCGTGCTGGGCGCCGGGACGTCGTGGCGGCAGGTCGGCGGCGTCGTGCTCGTCGCCGCCGGCGTGTTGCTCGTCCGCGGCGCACGGCTCCGAGGCGGCGGCGCTCGAGACGTGCTGTTCTGGCTGCCGATCGCCGGCTGCATCGCGACCTACACGCTGATCGACAAGCACGGGATCCGGTACTCGACTCCGCTCGTCTACCTCGAGCTCTCGATGATCGTGCCGGCGCTCGCCTACGCCGGAGCCGTTGCGGTCGCGCAAGGCCGCGAGTCGTTGCGCACGGAGTCGAATCTCGCGTCGGTCGTGGCCGGGCTTGCGACGTTCGGCGCCTACGCCCTCGTGCTCGCGGCGCTGGAGCGGGCATCCGCCGCGTCGGTCGCGGCGGTGCGAGAGACGAGCGTCGTGATAGCGACGGCGCTCGCAGCGATGGTGCTGAAGGAGCCGGTCGGCCGCGTGCGGATGAGCGGAGCGGTGCTCGTCGCGGGCGGCGTGGCCCTGATCAGCCTGACGTGAGGTGCGCCGCGAAAAAGGGCCAGAGCGGAAGGTCTGACCCTCGTGCGATGGTCAGACGAGGCGGTGCTGGGTCGCCCAGCGCGTCAGCTCGTGGCGCGTCGACAGCTGGAGCTTGCGCAACACGCTCGACACGTGGCTCTCGACCGTCTTCGCGGAGATGTGGAGCCGGGCCGCGATCTCCTTGTACATGTAGCCGCGCGCGATTAGCTGCAGGACCTCGCGCTCGCGCGGCGTCAGTTCGTTCAGCTCCTCGTCTCCCGCGACGTGCTCGCCCGCGCGAAACGCGTCGAGGACGAACCCGGCGAGGCGCGGCGAGAACACGGCGTCGCCCTGCGCGACGCGCTCGATCGCGGCTGCGAGCTCGTCGGGCGCGATCGTCTTCGTCACGTAGCCGCGCGCACCGGCGCGGATGACGGCGATCACGTCCTCGGCCGCGTCCGATACCGACAGCGCGAGGAACTTCACGCCGGGTCGATCCGGCGCGACCGCGTTGATGATCGTGTCGCCGCTGCCGTCGGGGAGGTGGACGTCGAGGAGCACGACGTCCGGATCGACGTCCTTGATCAACGACACGGCTTCCGCGACCGTGCCCGCTTCGCCGACGACGTCGACGGCATCCCCGAGCTCGGCGCGCACGCCGGCGAGGAAGAGGCCGTGGTCGTCCACGAGCACGACACGCCGTTTCATCGCCGCATCCGCAGCTCGACCTCGGTTCCCTCGCCGGGCGTGCTCGTCACGACCGCCGTGCCGCCGGCACGCTCGAGCCGCCCTTTGATCGACTCGCGCACGCCCTGCCTCCCGTCGGGAATCGCCGCGGGGTCGAAGCCGACGCCGCGATCGCGCACGAACACCGCGACCTCGTCCTCGCCAACCTCCGCGTACACGTCGATCTCCTCGACGCCCGCGAACTTGGCGGCGTTCGTCATCGCCTCGCGTGCGGCAAGGACGAGCGCACCGTCAGGCGTCGCATCGCCGGCGCTCGCAATCTCGACTCGCACGCCGTACAGCTCCTCCACGTCTGCCGCAGCAGCGGAGAGCGCCGCGAGCAAGGAGGACGTGTCCTCGCCGAGGGGCTGATCCGCGTACAGCCAGCCGCGCAGCTCGCGTTCTTGGCGTCGCGCCAGCGATGCGACGCGGCGCGGCTCCTCCGCATGCCGCTGGATGAGGGCGAGCGTCTGGAGGACGGAATCGTGCACGCGCGTCGCCACGTCGGCACGCTCCTCCGTACGGATCCGAGCCGCCCGCTCGGCGTCGCGCTCGAGCGCCAGCCGCCAGAGCCACGGCCCGGCGATGAGCAGCAAAGCGCCCGCGACGGCACCGGGCGCGAGGACGCGCGACGGCGCGCTGCCGTTCTGCAAGAGGATCACCGCGCCGAGCCCGGCGATGAGCACGCCGCCGAGCGAAAACGGAGCGTCGGGCCGGAATCCCCCGCCGCGCCGCCACGCCAGCGTCAGGCCGCCGGCCACGAGGACGATCCCCACGACAGCGCGATCGGAGACGCCGACCGCGCCGAGCAACAGAGCACCGGCGACGAGCAACAGGATCGCTGCCCACCACGCGCGATCCGTCGACGCCGAGGGCCTGCGCGATTCCCGCGCAGACCCCGGCGAGCGCACGCTCGTCCGCGTTGGTCGTGAAGGACGGAAGCGGCATCAACGGATCATCGTACGGCGCGCGTCACCTGCACCTTGCCGACACCGACGTGCGCCTTGAGCACCAGCACGCGCTTGCCCGTCTCGGCGACGTGGCGATCGACGTTCCGCCCGTCGGCGGTCTTGCCCAGCATGTCCACCTGACCCGCCTGCGCGTCACCGTCGACGCGCAGGGCCACGTTGTTCGGGACGATGACGCGGAGGTTGCCGACGTCGACACGGGTCTTCACGCTGGTCTCACCGGCGGGGAACTGCACGTTCCGCAGGTCGACCTTCATGTCCCCGATCCCGAGCTTGTAGCTCGTGCGCAGGTCCTGCGCATCCGCGACGACGTAGTTGCGATCTCCGATGCCGTTGCCCAGATGCACGTGGAAGATCGCCGCGATCACGGCAGCCGTGACGAGGAAGAGCGCGATCAAGGTGCCGAACGCGATCGCGATTCCCTTGAAGACGCGGCGGATCCGCCGCGAGTCCTCTGCCGCGAGCGCGGTGGCGTCCGACGTCGCGGACGCCTTCGTGCCGTGGCGCGTGATCCAGAGGATCGCGGCGCCGGCAATCAGGAGTGGGATCCACGCGTCACCGTGCGGCCAGAGCGTCGCGTGGGAGAGGAGCACCGATCCGGCGATCGCAACGAGCGCGAGGCCGATCAGCGGCCACGGCCGCTCACGCCGGTTTCGAAGCGCGGCCGTCGCGACGGAGTCCTCCTTGCCCTCGTCCGGGATGACGAGCGCAAGGGCCAGGTAGATGATGATCCCGGCGCCGCCGAGGAGCGTGAGCACGACGAAGCCGACGCGGTAGACGGCGGGATGGATGTCGAAGTAGCGGGCGAGCCCGCCGGCAACCCCGGCGACCATGCGGTCGGACCGGCTTCGCTCCAGGCGCCTGACGTTTCCGTTGGGGAGTGTGTGGGTGTTCTCGGTCATGGGCACCACAATCGCTTCTAAACGACGCGTTTCCTATGGGGAATGACCCTGAGGAGACCCTGATTCGAGCGTCAAGGGCGGCTTCGGGGACGTCGATCACGCTCGTATGTCTCGCCTCGCCCTCGCACTCGTCATGCTCGGCACGGCGGCGCTGCCGAAGCCGTCGGCGCCACCGCAGGACCTCGACGCACATCTGGGCGCGTGCCACAACAGCTTCGGCGGCACCGCCTTCGCCCTGTGCCATCGAGCTGCCCCCCGCGACCGGCTGACGATGAGGCTCACCGGCGGCGCTCGTCAGGCGAACGGAAAGACGGGTTACACGACCGAATACGGGGAGGTACAGGCCCTGCTCACCGCCGGGCGGCCGTTCGCGGCCGGCGAGGGGATCGTCGTGACCGGGACGATCCGCCCGGGTGGAGATGTCGCCGTCGCGTTCGGTGACCGCCAGTTCCGCGGCTCTGCCGTCTGGCATCTGCGCCGCGGCGCGAAGCTCCTCCGGGTCACGGTCCCTCGCGGCGCGAAGACGGCACGGCTCGAGCTCGACGGCCGCGCGGTGAGCCCGTCGTTTCGCATCGCACCGGGCGCGCGGCTGCACAGCTCGGAGCTCTCGGCGCGGTTTACCGACGACCGCAACGGCTTCCTCCACTCGATCGGCGGCGGTGACGTCTGCAGCTACCTCGACGAGGCCGTCGCTCGGCAGCTGACGAAGGCGCAATGCGCGAGCTTCGGAGCGAAACTCGCGAACGAGCTCCTGTCGATTCCCCCGACGAGCGCGCTCTCCGTCGCGTTCTGGGATTACAACGGCGCGATCCTCGCCTCCACGACGCGACGTCACCCATCGCCGACAGGGGACGGCCGCGAGCTGTGGCAGCTCGAGCACGGCCGCTTCCGCCTGCGCGTGAGTTAGGCGACCTACGCCTGGATCGTCAGCGGCACCGCCTCCGACGGCGTGAGCGCGTTCGTGACACTTCGGTCGCGGAAGCGCGGGTCGTCCTCGTCCCGCTCGGCGTCCACGAGCCGGCCGTCGCGCATTTGCTTCTGCGTCCAGCCCTTGCCCGATACGAAGATGGAGATGTAGCCCCCGCTCGCCACCTGCAGCGGCCCGCTCAGATGGCCGGCGAAGTCGTACTTCGGCACCTTCAGTCCCGACACGAACCACGCAGGGAGGATGAAGTCGCTCACCTCGACGCCGTCGATCGCGTAGCCGAGCTCGTCTGCCTCGACGGGATCGCCCACTTCCAGCGCGACGAACTCGGTGTTGCTCGTCTGCCAGGCCGAGTTGATCCACGGATCGGCGAGCGCCTCCAGGATCTCGTGCGACGCCGTCACCGTCCACGACAGGCTGTTGTCCTGGTCCGTCTTCGCGAAGACCTTCATCAGCGGCGTGTTGTCGGGCGTGACGTCGTGGTAGCCGAGCGCGCCGGCCTGGTCGGAGTCGTCGAGGATCGAGAGCAGCCAGGCTCCGGCGCCTGACGGCGGCGACGATCCGGATGGCACCCAGACGAGCCGCGCGCCCTCGTTCCAATACGGCTTGAAGTCGTAGCTCACCTGGTGCTGCAGGGCGGGGATCGCCCCCTTCACCTCGTCGTCGGTGAGCACGGACGACTTGTTCTCGATCGCGATCGCGACGCTGTTCATGACGTGCAACCTCCTTCAGTCCGACGGCGCAACCAGCATCCCACCGCGTTCGCGGCCGGTCAAGACCCGGCGTTTTCGCGCGGGCGGCGCGGGTAGAGGCAGACCCCGTGAGCACCGACGGCCGCCGTCACGAGGACCACACGCGGATCTTCCTGCGGCCCATCGGCAGCGGCCTGCCGCTCGGGTTCTTCGCGTTCGGGATCGGGATGCTGCTGCTCGGGTGCACCGCGATCGGGTGGATTCCCGTGAGCGAGCAGAAAGACGTCGGGATGTTGCTGATGTCGTTCGTGTTCCCGCTCGAGCTCGTCGCGACGATCGTCGCGTTCCTCGCACGGGACACGGTCGGGGCGACGACGCTCGGACTGTTCACGACGTCCTGGCTCGCGCTCGGCTGGATGGATCTCGAGTCGCCGCCCGGGTCGACGAGCGTCACGCTCGGCATCTACCTCTTCGGCTTCGCGACGGCCGTGCTCCTGATCGCCGCGATGTCGACGCTCGGCAAGCCCTTCTTCTCCATCGTCCTCACCGTCGCCGCGACACGGATGGTGCTGTCGGGCGCGTACGAGGTCGGCGGTTCGCACGGGCTGTACCGAGTGTCGGGTGGTTTCGGCCTCGCGCTCGCAGCGCTCGCGATGTACGGCGGCACCGCCCTCGGGTTGGAGGACGCGCTGCACCGCGACCTGTTGCCGCTGTTCCGCCGGGGCAAGGCCGACGAAGCGTTCCATGGCTTCGAGGCGCAGCTCGAGCGCATCGAAGCGGAGCCCGGCGTGCGGCAGCAGCTCTAGTCGAGCCAGACGAGGCTCGTGAAGCGCGTGCCGGACGTGCAGCGCTCGCCGTAGCCGAGGGCCGGTTTCTGCTTCGGCTGCTGGCACACCCAGGTCGCGCCGGCGACGTTGCAGCGCGTCCCGTTCGCGTGGCAGTGGACGACGACCTGACGAGCGGTGTCGCACGAGATCGCGTGCACACGGAACGCGATGCTGTGGACGCCGGAGTCTCCCTTGCCGGCGAAGAGCCGGCAAGCCTGGCCGATGTGCGGCAGCGCCTTGACCGGAACAGCCTGGATCTGAGCCGGCCAGCGATCGCAGCCGTCGACGACCGAGGTGAAGCCGTAGGACGGAGTGCCCTGCCAGCACATCCACCGAGGCACGCCCGAGCGCTCGCGGAACCGTGCATGGCTGAGCACGACCCGCGCGACGGAGCACCCCGGATTGCCGCTCGTGACCTCCACCTGATACGCGGAGCCGGCGATGCGGATCGTCCCGCACGTCTGCGCGAGGCCGGCCGTCGAGCCGGCGGCGCCGCCCGCGATCCAGAGGACGACCACGGCAGCCAGACCCGCCTTCCACACGACTGACATTGCACGAAGCATGTGTGCTCTCAGGTTGGGACGCAAGACGGCCGATCACGAAGTACCGTGAGCGACATGGCCGAACGGGAACTGCAGCGCGAGGCGCAGGTCACCGAGCTCCTGCTCAGCGTCGCGCGCGAGCTCGGAGAAGGTCTCGCGCCCGAACGCGTCTACGAACGCTTCCAGGCGCTCCTCTCGACCGTCATCCAGCACGACGGCCTGATCGTCTCGTCGTTCGACCCGCACGACGACCTCATTCGCTGCGAGTACGTGTGGAACGAGGGGAACGTCATGGATCCGACGACGCTGCCGCCGCTGCCGCTGAACCGTGAAGGCGGCGGCATGCAGAGCCGCGTGATCGTCAGCGGCGACTCGTACCTCTTCAGCAACGTCGCGGAGGAGATCCGAGAGCACGAAGGCACGTACTACAACGTCGATCGCGAAGGCGGAATCAAGCGGATTCCGGACGCCGGCGAGGCCGCCACGCGCGCGGCCATGATGGTGCCGGTCAAGCACGAGGGTCAGGTCGTCGGTGTCGTGCAGCTGATGTCCGACCGCGGCGATTACAGGCACGAGGACGTCGAGCTGTTCGAGGGGCTCGTCGCGCAGATGGCGGCAGCCGTACGCAACGCGCGACTGCAGAGGGAACGAGGACGACTCGAGGTCGCAGAGGCGGCGGCGCGTGCCGTCGCATCCGAGCGTGAGCAGGCCGCTCAAGTCCTCGAAGCGGTCGGCGACGGCATCCTGCTGCTCGACGACGACGGCGTCGTCCGGCTGTGGAACCGGGCCGCCGAGCTCGTGACGGGCGTGCGGTCGGCGGACATTCGCGACCGGCCGATGGCGGACGCGATCCCGGACTGGTCGGAGATCGCCACGCGAATCCCGGTCGCATCGGGCGGTACGGGCCCGCGCTCCGTCACGCTTCCGCTGCAGATCGGCGGGCGTGACCTGTGGCTCTCATTCGTGGCCGTCCGTAGCGCGCAGGGCGTCGTCTACGCGTTCCGCGACTTGACGAGCGAACAGCGGCTCGAGCACGAGAAGAGCGATTTCGTCGCGACGATCTCGCACGAGCTGCGCACGCCGATGACCGCGGTGTACGGCGCTGCGACGACGCTGCTGCACCGCGAGGACGAGCTGACACGCGACCAGCACCGCCAGCTGCTGGAGATGATCGCGGCCGAGTCGCGTCGGCTCGCGCAGATCACCGAGGAAGTCTTGTTGACGAGTCAGCTGGATCGCGGAGACCTGCGGATCGAGCGCGAGCCGGTCGACCTCGCGGGCGTCGTCAAGGCGACCGCGGACGCGCTGGCGCCGCAGGTGCCCGACACGGTCACGATCGAGCTCGAGCTCGCGCCGGAGCTCGAGCCTGCCGCCGGTGACCGCGACCGGCTGCAGCAGGTGCTGCTGAATCTCCTTGACAACGCCGTCAAGTACGCGGCGCGCGGCAGCGTGAAGGTGCGGGCCGATACGACGAACGGGGCAGCGCGGATCGATGTCTCGGACGACGGGCCCGGCATCGCGCTCGCGGAACAGGAGCGGATCTTCGAGAAGTTCTACCGCGGCGATCCCGAGCTCGTGCGAGCCCCGAGCGGCACGGGGTTGGGGCTGTACATCTCGCGGGAGCTGGTCCGCCGAATGGGCGGCAATCTAGGCGTCACGTCGCGCCCGGGCGCCGGCGCGACGTTCACGGTCGAGCTCCCGCTCGCATGATCGAGAGAGAACAAGGGTCTAACCCTTACGCTGGGTGTTCCATGGAAATCGGCGTTCGGCTCACCGTCGTCCCGAATCAGGGGGAAGCCGACATGATCTGCGCCATGCTTCGCGCGAACGGGATCACGTGCGCGGAACGCGCCGCGAATCCCGCGATCCCGAGCATGACCGGCTTTGGCGGGTGGCACGAGATCCTCGTGCCCGACGATCAGCTCAACGCGGCGCGCGACCTTCTAAAGCTCTCGGACTCCTAGTCGCTCCACCAGCCCGGAGCCATCTCCGCATCGCGCGGGTCGTCGCCCGCGCCGAACGCCAGGTATTCCACGCCGTCAGGCCCCGCTTCCATGTTGCGCATCGTGTCCTTGCCGAAGCGGATCGCGTCCCACTCCCGCAACTCGACGACCTCGTCGTCGACCTTCACCCGGCCCGAGCCGCGGACGACGACGTAGACCTCCTCCTGCCCGCTGTGCTTGTGCCCGAAGGGGATGCGGAAGTTCGGCGCGAGCGTCATGAGGCTCAGCCCGAGCGTCTCGCCCGCGAGCGCCGTACGCGCGAACCGCGCCTGCAGCTCGTCCGGCATGCCGAAGCTCGGTGACTGGTTCTCGACGTCCCTGAGGTTCTGCTTGGTGTACTCACCCATGGTCGAGTCCTGACCGATGAGGCGCTGCCGCAAACGCGCTCTCTTGACTGGATGCAGCGCTGGAATTAGCCGTTCGAACAGGTGACGCGAAGGCGGATCGGACGCACGCTTTGCGTGCCGCCGGCAGTGTTGCGGCGCCGCCGGCGGCCGATCGTTACGTCACGGTCATGACATTCCTCGTGTCGCAGCGGCGAACGACACGTTCGCGCCGCGCGCCTATGGTCGAGGTGTCAGTCAGTTGTAGCCGCAGACGCAGGAGGGACAGATGAACGCCGTCAGCAACAATCCGAACGCAAGCGTGACCGCCTTCGCAGGGGCCATCACGATCCTCGTCGTGTGGGGCGCCAAGGCCGCAGGCGTGGCGATCCCCGCCGAGGTCGCATCAGCTTTCACCACGGTCGCTGCAGCAGTGATCCTGTTCATCGGCCGCATCGAGCGGGCTCGACCCACGCCGGCAGGGCGCGCCTCCTCACCGACAACGTCGAGTTGAGCTCGTTCCGCGAAGCCCCTGGCGCCGAGCGCGCCAGGGGCGTTTGCGTGCCCTGATTCAGCCGACGTCGACCACGCAGAAGCGGTTCCCCTCGGGATCCGCGAGGATCACGTAGTCCGCGTCCGGCGGCCGCTTGTCCCAGTGCACCTCCGTCGCGCCGAGTGCGACGAGGCGCTCGACCTCGCCTGCCTGGTCTTCGGTATAGAGATCGAGGTGGATGCGCGGCGGGATCTCCAGCGTGGAGCGGTGGCAGTCGAGCGACAGGTTCGGGCCTACACCGTCCTTCGGCCGCAACAGCACGAAGTCGTCGCTGTCCCCCTCCCCACGGCGCACGTAGCCGAGCGCGGCCTCCCAGAAATCCGTCTGGCGGTCGAGATCGCCGACGCGCAGGACGATCGAACCGATCCGGAGCACCGCCAGAACCTACTTTGTCCGGAGCGTCGAAGAGGAAGGAGACGAGATGAGCGAGGCCGAGACGCTGTTCGGCGAGAAGCATGTCCGGCGATACCGCGAGACCGGCGGCGACGTCGGTCACATCTGGAAGCGCGGAGCGAAGATCCTCCTGCTGACGACGACGGGACGGAAGACCGGCAAGCAGACGACGACGCCGCTGATCTATGAAGAAGCCGGCGGCGATTACGTGGTCGTCGCATCGAAAGGCGGCGCGCCGGAGCATCCGGGCTGGTATCGCAATCTCGCGAAGGACCCGGATGTCCGCGTGCAGGTGAAGGGCGACGTGTTCGACGCGCGAACGCGCACTGCGGAAGGCGAAGAGCGCGACCGGCTGTGGAAGCTCGTCAACCAACAGTGGCCCGACTACGACGCGTATCAGCAGCAAACCGAGCGCGAGATTCCGGTTGTCGTGATCGAGCGTACGGCTTTGTAGACTCGCGCCGTGCCGGAGGCGCCGCTCGAGGACAACGGCTCAGGCCTCGCGCCGGGAGGCGAGGGCTGGTTCGTCGTGAACGTACGCGAAGCCCAGTGGCTGACGACCGAGAACGGCGAGGGTCAGCCGACGGGCTCGGAGTGCCCGTTCGAGAGCGGGAGAGCCGAGTTCGGGCAACTCGGCGTCAGACTCCACGTGCTGCCGCCCGGTGAGACGAACGGCCTGTACCACTCCGAGTCGGCGCAGGAAGACTTCCTCGTTCTCTCCGGTGAGTGCGTGCTGCTCGTCGAGGGCGAGGAGCGTCGGCTCCGCGCGTGGGACTTCTTCCACTCTCCGCCGCAGACGGAGCACATCTTCGTCGGCGCCGGGGACGGCCCGTGCGTGCTCCTCATGGTCGGCGCGCGACCCGCCGGCTGGACGGTGGTGTATCCGGTGTCGGAGCTCGCGGCGCGGTACGAGGCAAGCGCGAAGGCGGAGACACACTCCCCGGATCAGGCGTACGCGGGATTCGAGCCCTCGCGCCGGGGACGGCCTTCGTACTGGAACCGCCTGCCCTGGGCTGACCAGTACTAGGGCAGTGGGATACCGGCCGCGGACGGATCCTCGTACGTGATCAGGCTGACGCTCTCGAACTGGAGCGGATCGGCGACGTCGCGTACGAGCGAGGCCGGATTCTCGCGGACGACCGGCACGACCGTGGCGGTGAACGTCGCTCCCTGGTCGCTTCGCATCAAGCGACGCAACGCGTCGGTGATCACGACCGTGCGGAACTGTGGCGTCAGCTGATGCGGTAGACGCCGGTCGAATGGACTGTGCGGCCCTTCGGGCACATCGCAATGGCCCGCCTCGCCGAAGCAGCCACCGTGGCCGAACACATAGAAGGATCCTGCGTAGCCCGTGTCTTCGGCTCGGCCCGTCTCGCCGTCGGCTTTCGGGTTGTTGAGGTAGACCCGCGCTTCGTACGACGGCCCGGAATGATCGACGCCGCGGAACTCGAGGTCGGCGCGGCTGAAGTCGTCCGGCGAGACTTGCGGAGGCCGCGGCAAGTCGAGCGTGGTCGCCATCAGTGGGCCACCACCGCGTGCGCGGTCGCGGCTGCGTAGGCGTAGCCGAGCCCCTTGATGTCGAGCGTCTGCGCGACGGTCATCGGGAACGGCGGCAGTGCCTGGTTCAAGAGCGAGGACGGCAGGTGCGGATTCGGATGGCGGATCTGCCACAAACGCCACAGCCGGTCGATCATCGTGTGATGCGCGAAGAAGATCGGGTCGTACGCGGCCCAGGGAATCTCCCCCATCGTCCCGCCGACCCACACGTGCACCGAGTTGTGGATCTGCTCGAGCTGCCCCTGGAAGTCCAGGAAGTCGGGGAGGCTGAGCACCGATTGCACCTGCGGACGCGTCGGCAGGTCGCCCGGCGAACCGGGGCTGCGCGACGTCTCCTGCGGCTGGTTGTTCTGCCGCGCAGCGGGCGGGACCGTCGTCTGGTACAGCGGATTCGGATTGTTGCCGACCTGCGCGTCTGCGAACGCCGCCGGAATGCCGTTCGCGTGCGACCCGGCCGACGTCCAGTCCCACCACGCCAGCACCGCGTCCGGCACGAGATCGCGCAGCGCGAGCTCGAAGAAGTAGAGATACGCGCGATGCCACGGCAGGAAGAGCCGCGTCCCGTGCTGGCAGTACATCGGCAGCGGTAGTCCGTGGATGCCGGCCCAGTGTCCGAAACCGCGGTCGTCGGTGAGGGCCTCCGCCGCGGCGTACGAGTCGCGCAGTGCCTTCAGCTGCGCGGTCGAGAGGTTCTCGACGCTCTTGCGATGCCGCAGCGCCCGCGCCTGCGACGGCGGCGAAGCGGGATGCGCGTGGGCGTGAGCGTGCGCGCTCATGCCGACGTTCCGGCGGACACGCGGCCGCTGACGGCAAGCGGCATACCGCGACGCTAACGCGGCGTCGAGACCCGGTCAAGCGTTCCCTCCAGGAGCAATCCCAGCTCGAGCCGCCGACAAATCCCTCATGTGAGGGAGGCCGAACGGCCTACCCCGGCCGACTGTCTTAAGACAGCGGAGAGTCTCAGGGATTCCTCGGGGGCCGCAGCCTGAGGGTCCGGGAAGCTCGCCAATCAGCCTCCACGCTCTTCGCATCCAAAGGAGGGCGGCCAGTCCCCGACGGCCGCCCTCTCTTTTTGGGACTCCGCGGAGATCTGCGACCGTATTCAAGGCCGTGCGGACCTTCCTTGGCGTGATCGGGCTCGTTGCCCTCGCGCTGACTCTTTCCGGCTCGGCGGCTGCGAAGGGATTCACGCGGGTGGTTCTCGTCGGATCCGGCGGACGCTGGACCGAGGTCCATGCCCGGGAAGCGACGATCGACGGCCTGTTGAGCAAGCGCGGCACGGTCGCGCGAATCCGCGGCGGATACGTCCGGCTGTTCTTCGTCGGCGGCGGCGACTTCCCGGCAAACCCAGCGCGCTACTACCCGGCGCAGGAATGCGTCGCGCTCGACTGGCCGAGCTACGAGACGTCGTGTGCCCGGATCGACGCCACGCTCGTTCGGCTGCTCAGCAAGGCGCGTCGGCTTCAACGGTTCGAAGCGCGGCCGACCACGCTCGCGAGCATCACGTATCACGGCCGGTTTGCAGGCATGATCGCGACCGCCGCCGCGCTGAAGGATCCGAACGAGCTGGCCCTCG
>VAYM01000136.1 GCA_005884945.1 Actinomycetota bacterium
ATGTTCCTGGCGCACATCGAGATCCTCCGCCTCGCGGGGGAGGTCGCGCCCTGGATCTGCGACCGTGCGATGGAGGTGATGGGCGGCGCGAGCTTCATGCGCACCTCGCCGATCCAGCGCTACTACCGCGACGCCCGTGGGCTCGCGTACCTCGCCTTCGCGATGGACGCCCGCCGAATGGCGACCGCCGAGGGCCTGTACGCCTACGACATCGGCGCCGAGTACCCGCAGCCGCAGTCGATGCCGTGGGACAAGGTCGCGAACTACAACTTTCTCCACTTCAACGCCGGCGCCCGGATGAAGATGCCGCCGCCGCTGGCGGCCGAGCTCGACCGCTCTCGCTTCGAGGACTTCGCGCGCGAGCGCGGGTCCGACGTCGTCTCGTTCGACCTCTACGTCGAGCGGCTGACGGACACGATGCCGAAGGTGATGGCCGCCGTCGCTGCAGCACGGGCGCAGCGCGGCGGGCCGCCGGGCAACGGCGGTCCGGGCGGCAGGCCCCAGACCGAAGCAGGCCCCGCGACCAGGCCGGGCACGGAGGCTCCCGCGTGACGGCGCCCGCCGGACCCGAGGCGTCCGGGACGCCGACGGCGATTAGGCGCCGCGGCGAGGACTCGAACAGCATCGAGGTCGAGGGTCTCGTCCGCGAGTTCAAGGGCGGGTTCCGCGCCGTCGACGGACTCGACCTCCACGTCGATCCCGGCGAGATCTACGGCTTTCTCGGCCCGAACGGCGCGGGCAAGTCGACGACGGTGCACATGCTCACGACCCTGCTCACGCCGACGGGCGGTACTGCTCGTGTCGCGGGCTACGATGTGGCGAAGGAGGGCGCGGAGGTGCGGCGTGCGATCGGCGTCGCGCTGCAGGAGGCGGCGCTCGACCCGCTGCTGAACGCGCACGAGCACATGCGCCTGCAGTGCGCACTCCAGGGGCTCCCGCGATCGGAGTGGAAGGCCCGCGGCGACGAGCTGATCGAGCGGGTCGGGCTCACATCCGCCGCCGGCCGGCGCGTCGGCGGCTACTCGGGCGGCATGCGGCGCCGGCTCGACCTCGCCCTCGCGCTCGTTCACCGCCCGCGCGTCATCTTCCTCGACGAGCCGACGACGGGCCTCGATCCGAAGAGTCGCGGCGACCTCTGGGACGAGATCGCGCGCCTCGCCCGCGAGGAAGGCGTGACCATCTTCCTGACGACGCAGTACCTCGAGGAGGCGGACCTCCTCGCCGAGCGGATCGGGATCATCGACCACGGCAAGATGGTCGCCGAGGGGACGCCGGCGGAGCTGAAGGCCGAGATCGGTCGGCCGACGGTGGAGATCGTCCCGCGCGATCCTGACCAGCGCGCCGCCCTCGCGGCCGCGCTGCGCCGCTTCGGCGAGCCGGCCGTCTCGACGAAGGGGGCGGCGGTCCGGCTGCAGCACGGGGCCGAGGATCTTCCCGACGTCGTACGCGCGCTCGACGCCGAGGGCATGGCGATCGAGAGCCTGGAGCTCCACGCGCCGACTCTCGACGACGTGTTCCTGACCCAGACGGGGCGCTCGCTGGAGGAGGAGGTCAGGCGCGACAGCGGCATCATCGAGGTGCCGCCGGAACTCGCCGCCCGCGCGTGAAGGGGTTTGCGGCCCAGATCGGGCCGCTGGCCCAGCGGTCGATCGTCCGCACGTTCCGCCGTCCCCCGCTCGTGGCCGCTGGCTTCGTCTTTCCGCTGATCCTCTACGGGTTCACGTACGGCGGGCTCGGCAAGGCGGCGACGAAGCTGCCCGGCTTTCCGACGAGCTCATACGCGACCTTCGCGCTCGGCCTGACCTTCGCGTACGCCGGCATCTATGCGACGACCCTCGCCGGTGGCCAGATCGGCGACGACGTGCAGACAGGCTTCATCAAACGGCTCGCACTCACGAGGCTCGGGAGCATCACGCTGCTCCTCGGTCAGCTCACGGGTGTCGTCTTCTTCGCGTTTCTCCAGGGCGCGGTCTTCCTCGCGGTCGGATTTGCGCTCGGCGCCCACGTGGCTGCGGGCGTCGGCGGCGCGTTCGTCGTCGTCGCCTTCGGCGCGTTCAACGCGATCACGCTCGGAACGGTGGGGATCATGGCCGCGCTCCGCGTGGGATCCGGGCAGGCGGTCGCCGGCCTCTTCCCGGTCTTCATGGCGTCCATGTTCCTCTCGTCGATGAACCTGCCGCGCGATCTGATCCGTGCCGGCTGGTTCAGGACGATCGCGACCTACAACCCGCTCTCCTACCTGATGGAGGCGCCGAGGAGTCTGCTCGTGACGGGTTGGAGCCCGGAGCCCTTGCTGCTCGGCCTGCTCGTCGGAGCATCGATCTTCATCCCGGCGTTGTTGTCGACCGCCGCCTCGCTACGGGCCCTCTCGGTGCGGAAATGACGAGCTCCGACCTTTCGATCATGATCGGCGTGGCCCGGCGGCAGGCGATCCGAACCTTCACGACGCCGCAGCTCGTGATCCCGCTCGTCCTCTTCCCGCTGCTGCTGTTCACCGCCTTCGTCGGGAGCGCGTCGGCGATCGCAAAAAACCCGAACTTCGACTACTACGACTACACCGCCTTCGAGTTCGTGTACGTGCTGATGCAGTCGGCCGCGTCGGCCGGCGTCGCGACCGGGATTGCGGTCGCGCAGGACTTCGAGAGCGGCTTCGCGCGCCGGATGCTGGTGGCGACGCCGCGGCGCTCCGTCCTGCTCGGAGGGATCGTGCTGGCCGGGATCATCCAGCAGCTCTGGCTGGCCGCGGTGCTCCTCGTCGTCGCGCTCGCGGCAGGGATGTCGATCCACGGCAGCGCGATCGAGGTGATCGGGATGTTCGGCCTCGCCCTCCTGTTCAACATCGCGGGGACGCTGTACGCCTCCGGCGTCGCCTTCCGCGCGCAGACGACGCAGGTCGGGCCCGCGCTGCAGTTGCCGATCCTGCTTCCGCTCTTCTTCGCCCCGGTCTACGCGCCGCGCAAGCTGCTGACGCACTGGCTGCACGAGGTCGCGAACTGGAATCCGGTGACACCGCTGCTCGAAGCCGGTCGCGGCCTGCTCGCGGGCGCGCCGGTGAGCGTCGCGATCGCGTTCGGGATCGTGGGCGGGGCCGGCGTGCTGCTCGCCGTCTTCGCCTTCACCGGACTGCGCCGCGTCGAGCGCGCCTAGCCTAGGGTCGGATCAGCGCGATCCGTGCCGGGAACGCCTCGTTCACCCAGAGGCGGCCCTTCGCGTCCGTCGCAAGCCCGGCCGTCGCCGCGGGAAAGGTGATCCCGCAGTGGACGGTCGTGACCTTGTGCGTGGCGAGGTCGAGGCGGACGACCTCGCCGTAGAACGTCGTCGCCCAGACGGAACGCTGGTCGGCGCTCTTGTTGATGAACGTCAGCTTCTCGACGCCCTGCCTAAGCGACTCGGCATCGGCGAGCGAGATCGGCTTCACCGGCGTCCGGTAGAGCGTCAGCCGTCCCGTGGAGAGGTCGTAGCGGCCGATCCGGTTCGCGGCGAAGAGCGTGAAGTAGATCGAGTGGCGTGACGGCACGTACGTGAGGTCGCGCGGCCCCGAGTCCCGGATCGGCATGTGCACGAGCTTGTCGAACCGATGCTTCCCCGGGTTGAACCGCGCGAGCGCGTTCCCGTTCGAGAGGCTCGTCCAGAGGTAGCCGCCGACCGCCCGCATGCTGTGGATCCGGTTCCGCGGCGGCAGGCCTCCCGCGAACTCGGCCACGGCGCCGCGCTCCGGGTCGAAGCGCGCGAGCCGGCCCGGCTCGAGCTCCGCGACGTAGAGGAACCCACCGCTCCAGGCAAGGTCGTGCGGCTCGCGGCCCGGCGGCAGCTGGGCGACGATCGTCACCTTCCGCGTGGCCGGGTCGAGGTTGCCGATCCGGCCGCTGAGGCCGTCGAACCAGAGCTTCCCGTCGGGCCCACGAACGATGTCGTGCGGCACCGCGCCCGTCGGCAGCGGGAGCGACCTCGTCTCGTGCGTGTCCGGGTCGAACCGGAGGATCCGGTCGGTCGTGCTCGCAGTCAGGTAGAGCATCCCGTCGGGGCCGAGCGCGATGTGCAGGCCGCCGCTGGCACCCGTCGAGTACTCGCTCGCGCACGGCCGCACCCGTGACGGGTTCGTGATGGTGCCCGCGATCGCAGTCGCGACCACGACCGGGAGCAGGCCGACCAGGAGGCCCGTCTTGCCACCGACGCGCCGCAGCCGCAGTCTCGTCCTGTTCGGCGTCACGAACCGTCGGTCTCGCCGTGCACCTCCCCGAGCGCCTTGTCGAAGGGCTCGGTCACCCACATGTTTCCCCTACGGTCGCGCGCCAGGACGATCGTCACCCCCGCCGCGCCGAGGCCGCAGTACACCTTCTTCAGGCGGTGCGTACGCAGGTCGAGCCGGAGCAGCTCACGCCCGCCGAGCGTTGCGATCCAGAGGAATCGGCCGTTGGCGTCGGGCAGCATGTGGGTCAGATAGGCGAAGAGCGAGAAGCCCTTGAACAGCGACGGCGCCGCGGGCGGGATCGGCGTCGCCAGGTACGTGAGCGCGTGCGTCCGCAGGTCGAAGCGCGCGAGGTTGTTCGAATAGGCGAACGCGATCCACACGGCGTGGTCGGCGGGAACGTATGTGAGCCAGTGCGGGCCGTGTCCGCCGCGGAGCCGGACGAAGCGGTCGAAGCGGTGCGTCCGGATGTTGAACCGCGCCAGCTGGTCGGCGTACTCGAGGCCCCACCACGTGTTTCCGCCGGCCACCTCCGCGAAGCTGTGGATGCCGTTGTTCGCCGGCAGGTTGTACCGCGAGTCGGTGATCCGGCCGGTCTTCGGGTCGAAGCGGGCGAGGCGGCCCGCCGCCACCTCGCTGATGTATAGGTAGCCGTCCGGCGCCCACCACAGATGTGGGTTGCCGGCCCCGCGAAGCCCCGGGTAGAGCTTGATCTGCCCCGTGTGCGGGTTCAGCCGCCCGAGCACGTTGCTGTTCCCGGAGAACCAGAGGTTGCCGTCCGGACCCGGGACGAGGTCGTGGAGCTGCGTCCCCTTCGGCACCGAGTACTCCGCCGTCACGCGTTTCAGCCGGACGTCGAACTTCGCGATCCTGTCGTTCTGGCCCTCGTTGGCCCACAGGTTCCCGTCCGGGCCGAGCTCCACGTGCGTGGGGCCGCCGGTAAAGCCGCTGCCGTAGCTGGTGAGGCAGGGGCGAATCCGCCACGGAGCCGTGATCGTTCCGGCCACGGCGGTGGCGGCCACGACGGGGAGGAGGAAGAGCAGCGCGAGCCCGCGGCGCTTCACCGCGGAGCCGGCGCCGATGCAGCGCCCGCCGGCGTCGGCCGCCGCACGCCGGCCGGCGCGGCTTCCCCGCACACGTAGCACGTCTCGAACTGGACCGGCGGGTTGTTCGCGCAGCGCGGGCACCGCCACGTCGGGACGAGCGAGTCCCAGTCGGGCTTCGACGCGACGCGCCGCAGCCGGTCGTCGTAGTACCGGAACCCGTCGCCGAGGTGGAGCTCCTGGACGCCGGGGTTCCGATCAGCAGCCCGAGCACCTCGTTGTAGCGCGGGTTCATGACCGGATCGACCGGGGTCGGCGGCGGGCGCATCGGCATCATCCGGGGCAGCACGCGGATCCCGCCGATCTTCAGCAGCCGCTCGTACTGGAGGCCGACGTGGAACGCGACGCGGAAGAGCTGCGTCCGCTCGTACGCCTCCACGCTCCGCCACGACCGGTAGAAGACCTCGCACTCGGAGACGAGTGCCTTGTAGAGCCGGCGCGCAACCTCGTCGTGCTTGGCGAAGGCCCGCTCGGAGAAGTCCCCCTGCTCCAGCGCAGCCACCGTCTCCTTTGCGGCGAAGCTCGCAAGCGAGTGGCCGTAGGTGAGCCCCGGCGAGTAGTACGGGTTGACGAAGTACGCCGCGTCGCCGAGCAGGAGCCACCCGTCGCCCGCATACCGGTCCGAGTGCTGCGTCATCTCGGTGTACGCGATGTACGAGGGATGGCCCTCGTACGGCTCCTCGATCAGATCGTACGTGTCCATGATCCGCTCGAAGACGGGATAGCGCTCGACGTAGTGGCGGAAGCGGTCCTGGAGGGGGAGATCGGCCGCCGTGTCGATGTCGGTGCGCGGAACGACGCCGATGCTGATCGGCCAGAGGTCGACTGGGCAGTCGAACTGCCGAGCGAGCTCGAGCATGGTCGGGTACGGGCCCTCGTTCGGGTCGCCGATGTCGAGCAGATGGTCGATCAGCGCCTGGAGCCGCTCGTCGCTCGCCCGCTCCCACGACGCGAGCTCGATGAACCACACCCAGCCCTGCGGGAAGCAGAGGTGCCGCGTCGCCGGCACGTCCCAGGTCTCCAGGCCGACCTCCGCCTTCTTCTGGAAGTAGCCCCAGTACGCGTTCGTGTTGAAGTCGCGGTTCTTTCGCCGCAGACCGAGGTGTCGGCCGATCACCGCCGCGGGACCGCTCGCGTCGCAGAGGACCCTCGAGCGGAAGCGGACGACGTCGCCGTCGTCCGTCTCGCAGACGAGCTCCTTCGGCCGGCCCTCGATGCGACTGTCCTCGATCAGCGCGCGCGTGCCCTGGTACACGTCGACGCCCGCGCGGCGCGCATTCGTGAGCATCAGCAGCTCGAAGACGCGGCGCTCGAGCTGGTACGTCTCTTCGACGACGGCGTCGAAGTGCATCTGGATGTCGTCGGAGTGCTCGCCCATCCACCAGAAGTGGAGGCCGAGCTTGTTGTTGAAGAGTCGCCGCCAGACCGGGATCTGGACGCCCATCTGCAGCCCGGCGCGGACCACCGGGCCGAGCGTGCTCTCCCCGATCTTGAAGCCGGGCGCGCGCCGCTTCTCGACGAGCGCGATCCGCGTCTGCGGGCGGTCCTGCTTGATCCACGTGGCGTAGGCGAGCGCGTGCGGCCCCGCGCCGATGACGACGACGTCGTACTCCTCGACCCGTGACTCGGCCCCGACGGAGATGCGCTCGCGGACGCGGCGCGTGACCTCCCGGAACTCGCGGGCGAGCCGCTCTCCCGCGGAGAGCGCGGCCGCGGCGCCGTCCTCGTGCTGCGCGCCTGCGGCGGTCGCCGGACCGCCGTCGCCGGCCTCCGCGTGCGCCCTGCGTAGCCGAGCTTCCAGGGACCGCACCGCGTCCCAGAGGAGCGCCGCAGCGGCCGCGGGGCGATCCGCGACCAGCCGGTCGAGGCGCTCGCGGCCCAGCTGCAGCACGACGCACCCCTCCTCCGTGATGACGCTCGCGCCCGCCGGCCCGGGGTCGAAGAGGGACACCTCGCCGAAGTAGGAGCCCGGCTCGACGCGCGCGAGGACCCGCGACTGGACGGGGCCTTGCATCGTGACGTCCAGCGTTCCGTCGAGGACGAGGAAGAGCGTGTCGCTCGGCGTCCCTTCCGCGACGAGCGCCTCGCCGGCGTCGGCGTCGCGGAGCTCGACCGCCTCGAGCAGCGCGTCGACGTCGCCCTCGTCGAGGGACGACACCAGCTCCGGGAAGCGACCCGCGAGCCGCTCGCGCGTCACGACCTACCCGGCAACGTGCGGCCGTCAGGTCCCGGCGTCGTCTCAGCCGCCTCCACCTCGCCGAGCCAGATCAGGTCGAAGCCCTCGAACTGCGTCTTCGCGTCGGCGACGGAGATGCCGGGATGCTCGTCGGTGCCGAACAGGCCGTCTGCCTCCCACCGGTCGGGATCCAGGCTGATCGCGAACGGGTTGATCCGCGTGTTCTCGTCGGGCCGCGCGTCCGGCAGCACCTGTGAGACCACCCGGTCGAAGACGAGCACGACGAAGGCCTGGAACCGTTTCGCGTTCTCCTCGACGCTCGGGCGGACGGTGGCGGGGTCGACGTCCCGCGCGAGCGTGAAGAGGAGGTTGCCGACGGAGGACTTGCCGGGGCGCGGGATGATCAGCGGCGGGACCTCGCGCTGCTCGATCGCGTCCCACTCGCGGTAGAAGGCCATCGTCCGCGCGAGCAGCTCGGTCGTGCTCCGGATGGGGGGCAAGATCGCCTTCAGCAGGTCCATGTCGGCGAAGTTCGCCTTCATGAACGGCAGCGCGATCTCGCCCCAGTAGGCGCAGACGTCGACCGAGTGCTTGATCCCCATCGCCTGGGCGTTGCCCATCAGCAGGTACATGTCGGTGTACAGCGCCAGGTAGCGCTCGAAGAGAGCGAACAGGACGCTGTTGAAGAACTCCAGGCGCTCAGCCACGTCCTCGCCGTCGAGGTCGCGGGTGACGATGTCCGAGATGAACGAGTTGCCGATGCCGATGAAGTCGCTGCCCGGCGAGTAGAACGCGTCGGTGAACACCCCGGCCTCGCCGGTGAGGCACCACCGGTCCATCGAGTAGACGCGCTCGGCGCCGAGCGGGAACCGCTCGACCTTGAGGAAGTCGAGTACGCCGTCCCGCCGGGTCTCGAGCGCGTCCGCGAGCTGCGGCTCGTACCGGTGCGCCCACTGCATGAACGCGTCGAACGTGTTGATCTGCTCGAACGGATGGATCCTCGGATCGGCGCAGATGCCGATGCTGATCGGCCCGGATTGGAGCTGGATCAGCCAGACCCAGTACCCCTTGCCGACCATGTGCGTCGTGCTCCGCTTGCGCAGACCTCGCTCCGGCATGCGGCCGAGCCAGTCGGGATCGTCCGACCATTCCTCGAAGTCGAGCCCGCCGTCGAGCCGGAACCACGCCGCGTTGATGTTGTGCTCGACGGGCCGGTCGAGGCCGAGCTTCTGCTTCAGGATCGCCGCTCGGCCCGCCGCGTCGACGACCCACGTCGCCGTGACCGTCTCGGTCTCGCCGTCGTGCGAGAGCGTGATCGTGTGCGGCTTTCCGAGTTCGACGTCCTCGACTCGCGTGCCGTCGCGGAGGTCGACGCCTGCGGCACGGCAGCGCTCGGCGAGTTCGGCCTCGAGCACGCCGCGATCGACCTGATACGTCGGCGTGGGGGAGACGCGCGTGGGGCCGAACTCGGGCCGGCGCGCGATGTCCTCGTTGCCGTTCGCCGTGAAGAAGAAGCGTAGGCCGGCCTTGTGGTACTGGTCGGTGTCCAGGTGGTCCTGCAGGCCGAGCACGGTGCCGAAGTAATGGGCTGCGACCTCGGCCGTCGACTCGCCGACCTTGAAGGCGGCCTCCGGTGGCGGCCCGGCCCGCTTCTCGGCCACGAGCACGGATGTCTGGGGCCGCGTCCGCTTCAGCTGGAGCCCGAGCGTCAGGCCTGCGAGCCCGCCGCCAAGCACGACGACGTCGAGTGTCTCTCCCGAATCGATGGAAACCTCCTCTCGTTCGCGTTGAACTTTCTCATTCTCCGGGCCGGGGCTCAAGCGGGGCACGGCGTGGTGCACGTTGCGGAACCCTGTTCTAGACTCGGCGCGAGCTGGTGACGCCGTCGATCCTCACCGAGGTCGGTCCGCTCGCGCTCCGCTCGATCACGCGCACGATCCGCCAGCCGCCGCTCGTCGTCGCCGGGATCGTCTTTCCGCTGCTCCTCTACGGTTTCAACGTCGGCGGTCTCTCCGTCGCCACGAAGCTGCCGGGCTTTCCGACGAAGTCGTACGCGACGTTCGCGCTCGGATTGCCGCTCGCGTACTGCGGCATCTACGCGGTCACCGTCGCAGGCACGCAACTCGGGGAGGACATCCGTACCGGCTTCCTCAAGCGCCTGTCGCTGACGCGCCTCCGCAGCGCGGCGCTGATCCTCGGCCAGCTCGCGGGCGTGCTCAGCTTCGCCGTGCTGCAGGCGGTGATCTACCTCGGCGTGGGGTTCGCCGCGGGCGCGCACGTTGCCGCGGGAGCCGGTGGAGCATTCGTGATCGTGGGCCTCTGCGGGCTGTACGCAGTCGCGCTCGGGGCCGTGGGACAGGTGGCGGCGCTGCGAACGGGGTCGGGCGAGGCCGTGCAGGGGCTCTTCCCGTTGCTGATGGCGTCGCTGTTCATGTCGTCCGTCAACCTGCCGCGGAACCTGATCCACGCCGGGTGGTTTCGGGACATCGCGACCTACAACCCGGTCTCCTACCTCGTCGAGGCGCCCCGCAGCCTGCTGGTCGACGGCTGGAACGGCGAAGCCCTGGCGCTGGGTTTCGGCGTCGCGCTCGCGATCCTGGCCGCGGCGCTCCTGCTGACCGCGACCACGCTCCGCGGCGGCGCCGTCCGCGCGGTGGGGGGCGGCGGCGCGCCGCGCCGGACGCGGAGGCAGCCCGCGTCGCACGGCGACGAAGGGGATCAACCTGCGCGTGCGGCGCCGCAGCGGGCGCCGCGGCCGGGCGCAACCGTCACGACGCACGGCGCGGCCGACTTCTGGACCGTGACGCTGGGATTGGCGCGCCGGCAGCTTGCGCGGATCATCAAGAGCCCGGCGCTGCTGCTCCCGGCTCTCCTCTTCCCGCTCTTCCTGTTTGCCGCGTTCGCCGGCGGCCTCTCGGCGATCAACAAGGCGCCGAACTTCGACTACTACGACTACACCGCGTTCCAGTTCGTCTACGTCCTGTTCCAGGCGTCCGGCGCGGCGGGCGTGCAGACCGGGCTCGCGATCGCGCAGGACTTCGAGAGCGGCTTCGCCCGGCGGCTGATGCTCTCCAGTCGGGGACGGCTGCCGCTGATCCTCGGGTACGCGCTCGCGGCCCTGGTCCGGGCGGCACTGATCAACGTGATCCTTCTCGTCATCGCCCTCGCGACGGGGATGTCCGTCGACGCGAGCGCGGGGCAGCTCGTCGGTCTGTTCGGCCTGTCGCTGCTCTTCAACCTGGCGGCCTCGCTCCTCGCATCCGGAACGGCGCTTCGGGTCCGCTCGTTGCAGGCCGGCCCGGTGATCCAGGTCCCGATGATCGTGGCGCTCTTCCTCGTGCCGGTCTACGCGCCGCGGAAGCTCCTCGTCGGCTGGGTCCATGCGGTCGCGAACGTGAATCCGGTGACGCGGCTGCTCGAGGCCGGTCGGGGCTTCATGGCGGGCCACGAGGTGAGCGTCGCGCTGGCCTACGGGCTCGGCGTCGGGCTCGTCGTGCTCTTCGGCGTCTGGTCGCTGAGCGGGATGCGGAGCGCCGAGGCGGCTGGAGGAGCGGCAGCAGGGCGCGGCTAGCGGTCGGGCCTTGCCGCCGGCGGCGGTCCGCCGCCGGGGGGCCCGCCGCCGGGAGGTCCTCCACCCGGCCGTCCGCCGGGCGGGCCGCCGCCCGCCATGAACGGCCGCAACGGCGTCGGAACGTTCCCCATCTGGCTCCACATCGCGATCTCGTCGCGGAAGTCCAGGAACCGCGTCACGCGTCCGTCGTCGACCTCGAAGACGTGGATGACGGTGAAGTTGAGATCCCGCCCGGAGGCGGGCATGGTCGGCCAGGCGCCCGTCTGCTTGCCGCTCGCCGCCCCGCGAACGACCACGACGTCGCCCTCGCCGATCAGCTCGTCGACGCGGAAGCGGAGCCCCTCGACCGCATTCCTCAGGGTGCGCGTCCACTCCCTGAAGCCTTCGCGCCCGGCCTTCCGCTCCGGCGGCGGCCCGTGGCAGTCGGCATCCTCGGCCACGAGCTCGTCGATCTGCTCGAGGTCGCCGCCGTTGAAGATCTCCTCGACGACCCTCATCACCACCGCCTTCGGCCCGCTCGCGGGTTGGGCGACCGCGTGGCCGCCGTCGCCCTCGACCGGCGGCGCCTCGACCGGATTCGCGATCCGCTGACGCAGCATTCCGGGGATGCCGCGGAGCTGGCGGAACATCGCGATGTCGTCGCGGCACTCCCAGTGCGCCGTCGCCTGTCCGTCGCGGACATGGAAGATGTGCACCACGGCGAAGGAGACGTCGTCGCCGGTCGGCTGGACGTCGAAGATCGGGCCCGTGTGCTTCCCGCTCAGGCGCTCGAGGACCGCCACGGATCCGTCCTCGGCGATCACCTCGTCGAAGTCGACCCGCATCGGGTCGAAGGTCATGTGGTGGATGCCGCCCATCTGCTTGAACACGTCCTTCGGCGAGGCCGCGCCCTCCGCGCCGGGCGGCCGCAGCCCGAGACCGTGGTTGACGAAGTCGTCCGCGAGCAGCTCGTCGATCGCGTCGATCTTCCCCTGGTTCATGACCTCGTCGATCAGACGGAGCACGACCTGCTTGTCCTGCTCCGCCGACACGCGCGCTATCCCTCGACCCGGCGGTACTTCCCGCCGTGGAAGAGGAGCGGCACGAACTCGTCCTCGAACCCGAGCGCGACCACCTCGCCGATGAAGATGAAGTGGTCGCCCGCCTCGTGGGAGTCGACGAGCCGGCAATCGAGGAAGCCGCCTGCGCCCTCGAGGATCGGTGAGCCAGTGACTGCCGTCGTGTGCGAGACCTCCGCGAAGCCGGCGCGACCTCCGGGCCGATCGCGCGACGCGAAGAAGCGAGAGATCGGCTCCTGGTCGGCGCCGAGGATATTGACGGCGAAGACGCCGTTTTGCTCGATCACCTCGGCTCCGCGCGTGCCGCTGATGACGCAGACGAGGACGAGCGGCGGATCGAGCGAGACGGACGAGAAGGCATTGGCCGTCATCCCGTACGCGTCGGCCTCACCGTGCGTCGTTATCACGGTGACGCCCGTCGCGAAGGCGCCGAGCGTTCGGCGGAACTCGTCGCCGCTGAACTCGCGCCGGACGGCCTCCGCTACCGCCACACTCTGCTCCACCGTGGTGGCCCCACCACTCAGCGAGAAGTGCCTGCGCCGATCTCCTCGAGGCGCTGCTGGATCACCCGGTCGAAGTCCTGAGTCGTTCCCATCGATTGTGCGAGGAGGCCCTGGAACTCCTGTCGCTCCATCGCGAACAGCGTCGTCGGCGATACCGCCTTCACCGTCGCCATCCGCGGCGTGTTCCGCAGGATGGCGATCTCGCCGAAGAACTGGCCTCGTTTGAGCGTGGCCAGCTTGCGCGCCTGCCCATCGTCTTCGCGGATGACCTCGACCTCGCCGTCGATGACGATGAAGAACTTGTCCGCGGGCGCACCCTGTCGGACGATGACGTCGCCGGCGCTCACTTCGACGGTCTGCAGTTGCGCGGCCAGGTTCTCAGCCTCCTGCTCCGGGAGATCCTGGAACACGCTGTAGACGACGTCGCGATGGAACGACGTCGCGGAGGGCTCGGAATGCGCGGCGTTGTCGATGAACTGGACCTCGGTCGGAGTGAGCCGGAAGAAGGAGACATCGCTTGCGAGCGAGCCCGAGAGCGAGGGGAACTTGGATTCGAACAGGCCGGTGACGCGTTTGATCTCGCCCGCATTGAGGACCACCTGTGACTCACCGGATGCCTGGACGCCCTGGATCTTCTGGAAGTCCGACGTGAACTCGTCGATCGCGAACGCCGCTGTCGGGTTCTGCTCCAGGTGTTTCGCGGTCGTCGAGTCCGGCTTCGTCCAGACATAGAGAGCGAGTCCGTCGTTCACGTAGGTCAACGTCGCGGCCCACGGAATCGCGCGCGGTGAGGCGGTCGCCAGCGTCAGCGTCTGATGCTCGCTCAGGTAGTCGAGGACGTGGGACGGCACGTCCACCGGCGTGGTGTCGCTCTCCATCGTTCCTTCCTTTCTCCGAAGTCGCCTGCAAGCATGACGACTGCCTTGCGGCTGTCAAGCCGAAGCATCTCACGAACCGGCACCGCGGACGCCCGGCGTTTCGGTTCTGCGACGCCGAAGGTCAGCCGAGCTGCTGGTTGAGGTAGACGGCCGAGCTGATCAGCGCAAGGTGCGTGAAGGCCTGCGGGAAGTTTCCGAGTTGCTCGCCCGTCAAGCCGATCTGCTCGGCGTACAGACCGAGGTGGTTCGCGTACGTCAGCATCTTCTCGAAGATCAATCGGGCCTCGTCGAGGCGTCCCGCCATCGCCAGCGCCTCGACGTACCAGTACGTGCAGATCGAGAACGTGCCTTCCTCGCCGCCGACGCCGTCCGGGGTGGCCTCGGCGTTGTAGCGGTAGACGAGGCTGTCGCTGACGAGCTCGTCCGCGATCGCGTCGAGCGTCGACAACCAGCGCCGGTCGGTCGCTGCGACGAACTTCACGAGCGGCATCATCAGGACGCCCGCGTCGAGGACATCGGTTTCGTAGTGCTGCACGAACGCCTGCCGCTCGTCGTGCCAGCCTCTCGTCATGATCTGCTGGTAGATCGCGTTTCGCTGGTCGCGCCATCTGACGATGTCGCCGGGCAGGCCGCGCTGCATCGCGATCCGAAGCGCGCGCTCGAGCGCGACCCACGACATCAGCCGCGAGTAGACGAAGTCCTGGCGGCCGCCGCGGACCTCCCAGATGCCCTCGTCCGCCTGATCCCAGTTGTCGCAGACCCACTCGACCACTTGGGTCAGGTTCATCCAGTCGTCGTGATGGATCGGTGATCCGAACTTGTTGAAGAAGCCGACCGAGTTGATGAGCTCGCCGTAGATGTCGAGCTGGAGCTGCTCCGCTGCGCCGTTGCCGATTCGCACCGGCGCCGAGCCTCGGTATCCCTCGAGATGATCGAGGATCTCCTCGTCGAGCGCGGACCTGCCGTCGATTCCGTACATGATCTGAAGCGGCCCAGAGGCAGCGGGCCGAGCCTCGCGGAAACGATCGGTCAACCAGCTCATGAACGCCGCCGACTCCTCGACGAAGCCGAGCCGCAGCAGCGCGTACAGCGAGAGAGCCGCGTCGCGGATCCACGTGTAGCGGTAGTCCCAGTTGCGTCCGCCGCCGATGTGCTCCGGGAGGCTCGCCGTCGGTGCGGCAACGATCGCACCCGACGGCAGGTATGTCATCAGCTTGAGCGTCAGCGCCGACCGGTTGATCATCTCCCGCCAACGCCCCTGATACCGGCATTGCGCGAGCCAGCGCCGCCAGTAGTCGACCGTGCCTTCGAACGCCTCGCGTGTCTCTGCGTCCGAGTACGAGCGCGGAATGTACGTCTCGGGAACGGCCTCGAGCACGAACGTCGCGGTGTCGCCCGGCAGCAAGGTGAACTCCGCGTACGCGCCGGGCTCGGCATAGTGGAGAGGGATCGCGCTCTCGAGCGCAAGCGTCAGTCCCTGTGACTTCAAGACGACGCCGTTCTCGTGGAAGACCACATCGTGCGGGTCGCGGCCGTAGTTGAAACGCGGCTGGACGTCCACCCGAAATCTGATCTCGCCCCGGACGCCCATGACGCGCCTGATCAGGCGATGGCGATGGGCGGCGACGCCGCTCTGGATCGGCATGAAGTCCTGGACCTCGCCGACACCGGCAGGCGTCAGGAAGCGGGTGATCAGTACGTTCGTGTCCGGCAGGTACAACTGCTTCGGCGTGCACTCGAGCACCGTCGGTGCGATCCGGTAGAAGCCGCCTCGGTCCTTGTCGAGAATCGCGCCGAACACGCTCGGAGAGTCGAAGCTCGGGCAGCAGTACCAGTCGATCGTCCCGTCCGTGCCGACGAGGGCGATCGAGTGGAGGTCGCCGATGATCCCGTGCTCGGCGATCGGCAGGTAGTCGGTCATCGCGGCGGCGCCGAACGGCCCGGCCACCGTCTGCGCCTCAGATTTCACGACTCAGGTCCGCAGCTCGTCGGTCGTTCGAAGCCTTCGTGCCTCCGTCTGGAGCATGCGGTACATCACCTTCGGGTTCGCGAGGAGGAAGTCCTCCACCTCTCCCGGTGCCACGTACAGGCAGCGAAGCGGGGTCCGGGCGATCACATCCGCGACGACGGGTTCGTCGATGAGCGCCGAGATCTCACCGAAGAAGCTCCCGGCGGTCAGCGCGGCGAGCTCCTCGCCCTCCAGGACGACGGAGACTTCACCGTCGACGATGATGTAGAGCCCGGGATCCATCTGGCCGCGGCGGACGACCCACGAGCCTTCGCCGAACGACGCCTCCTCGAGGTTCGGGAGGAGCAGCTCGAGCTCGGGCTGGGAGAGGTCGTTGAACAGCGCAAGCCGCGAGACGCTGTCGAGGAGGGCGATGTCCACGCTCACCGCTGCAAACGCTAACCGGCCGCGCGGGTGAAGGGAAGGGAGGTCGCTGCTATGGCATTCGCTGCGGGATGTCGGATAATGAGCCTCGGCTCGCGGTGGGCCGAACGACACGTTCCCGGGACTACGGAGGCGAGATGGTTGCGGTTCCTGAGGTGGAAACTGGGGTCTTGACCCAGGAGGAGCTCGAGAAGATCGACAAGTACTGGCGGGCGGCGAACTTCCTGGCCGTCGGCCAGATCTACCTGCTCGACAATCCCTTGCTGAAGGAGCCGTTGCAGCTCGAGCACGTGAAGCCGCGCCTGCTCGGCCACTGGGGGACGACCCCCGGCCTGAACTTCATCTACGTCCACCTCAACCGGATCATCAAGGCGTACGACCTCGACATGATCTACATCTGCGGTCCCGGCCACGGCGGCCCGGCGATCGTTGCCAACACCTACCTCGAAGGCACGTACGGCGAGATGTACCCGAACGTGTCCGGGGATCTCGAGGGGCTGCAGCGCCTGTTCAAGCAGTTTTCTTTCCCAGGCGGGATCCCGAGCCACACCGCGGCCGAAGTGCCTGGCTCGATCCACGAGGGCGGCGAGCTCGGCTACGCGATCTCGCACGCGTTCGGCGCCGCGCTCGACAATCCGGACCTGATCGTCGCCTGCATCATCGGCGACGGCGAGGCGGAGACCGGGCCGCTCGCGACGTCCTGGCACTCGAACAAGTTCCTGAACCCGGCGACGGACGGCGCCGTCCTGCCGATCCTGCACCTGAACGGCTACAAGATCGCGAACCCGACCGTCCTCGCGCGCATGCCGAAGGACGAGCTGAACAGCCTGCTGGTCGGCTACGGCTACAAGCCGTACTACGTCGAGGGCGACGATCCGCGGAAGGTGCACCCGGCGATGGCGGAGGCGCTCGACCAGATCGTGGCCGAGATCCAGTCGATCCACCGCGAGGCGCGCGAGAACGGAAGCACGGAGCGCCCGCAGTGGCCGATGCTCGTCCTCCGCACGCCGAAGGGCTGGACCGGCCCGAAGGAGATCGACGGGAAGAAGGTCGAGGACTTCTGGCGCTCCCACCAGGTGCCGTTCGCGGATCCCGGCAAGGGAGATCACCTGAAGCTGCTCGAGAACTGGCTCAAGAGCTACGGGCCGGACGAGCTCTTCGACGAGAACGGGGCGTTCTTTGCGGAGCTGAAGGAGCTCGCCCCGAAGGGCACGCGCCGGATGGGGGCGAACCCGCACGCGAACGGGGGGCAGCTCCTGCGCGACCTGCGGATGCCGAACTTCCGCGACTACGCGGTCGACGTCCCGAAGCCGGGAGCGACGTGGGCGGAGGCGACGAAGGTCCTCGGCGACTTCCTGCGCGACATCATGAAGCGGAACCTCGAGTCGAAGAACTTCCGCGTCTTCGCACCGGACGAGCTCGCGTCGAACAGGCTCAGCGCGCTGTTCGAGGTGACCAACCGTGCGTGGCTGCTCGACACGATTCCGGAGGACGACCACCTGTCGCCGGACGGGCGCGTGATGGAGATCCTCAGCGAGCACACGTGCCAGGGCTGGCTCGAGGGCTACTTGCTCACGGGCCGGCACGGGTTCTTCACGACGTACGAGGCGTTCGTCCACATCGTCGACTCGATGTTCAACCAGCACGCGAAGTGGTTGAAGACGGTCAACCACCTCGAATGGCGGCGGCCGATCGGCTCGCTCAACTACCTGCTGACGTCGCACGTGTGGCGGCAGGACCACAACGGGTTCTCCCACCAGGATCCGGGCTTCCTCGACCACGTCGTGAACAAGAAGGCCGAGGTCATTCGCGTGTATCTCGCGCCGGACGCGAACACGCTGCTCGCCGTCGCCGATCAGTGCCTGCGGCAGCACAACGTCATCAACGTCGTGATCGCGGGCAAGCAGCCGGCGCTCCAGTACCTGTCGATGGAGGACGCGGTCAAGCACGTCGACACCGGCATCGGGATCTGGGAGTGGGCGAGCAACGACCGCGACGGCGAGCCCGACGCCGTGATGGCGTGCTGCGGCGACATCCCGACGCTCGAGACGCTCGCCGCAGTCGACCTCCTGCGGAACTACTTCCCGAACATCAAGCTGCGCGTCGTCAACGTCGTCGACCTGATGCGCCTGCAGCCCGAGAAGGAGCATCCCCACGGACTGCCGGACGACGACTTCGACATGATCTTCACGACGGACAAGCCGATCGTCTTCGCGTTCCACGGCTATCCGTGGCTGATCCACCGGCTGACGTACCGGCGGCGCAACCATCGGAACCTGCACGTACGCGGCTACAAGGAAGAAGGGACGACGACGACGCCGTTCGACATGGTCGTCCGCAACGACCTCGACCGGTACCACCTCGCGATGGACGTGATCGACCGGCTGCCGAAGCTTGGCGCGAACGCCGCGTACGTGAAGCAGGAGCTGCGGAACAGGCTGATCGAGCACAACGAGTACATCTGCACGCACGGAGACGACATCCCCGAGGTGCACAACTGGGCTTGGAAGCGCTGAGCGGCCGCTAGGCGGAGGCGAACGCTAGATCGTCGGACGCGGCTGGCCGCGGAGGTCGTCCCAGCCGGACGTCGTCCGCCGGGGAAAGTCGGCGACCGAGAGGTTCGTCTCGATCACCGGACCGTTCGTCTCGGGCTCCGGGGCGGCTTCGAGCTCCGCGGGCTGCGGCGTCTCGACCGCCGGCACCTCCACCTCCACCTCCACGTAGCCGCGGCCCTGGCAGTCCGGGCAATTGCGCACGATGTGCGCAGGCACGTGCGACCCCGTCAGCACCTGGCCGTGCCCGTAGCAGAGCGCACATGTCCGCGTCCGCGGGTCTGCCGGCGGCTGAAAGGCGAGACGCCCGTGGCCGAGACAGACGGGGCAGGAGAACGACTCCGGGTCGGCAACCTCGGCGCCCGTGGGCACGTCCGGCAAGGTCTCCGGCTCGTCGGCCTGCTCCTCCGCGGGCGCGTCAGCCGGAGCGGGGGGAGCCTCGAGAACCGTCGCCACGACCTCGGGCACACGCCGGCGACCGGGAATCAGGAGCGAAACGAGCGCGCCGCCCGCGACGACCGCCGCACCGACCCACAGCGCGCGCACGAGCCCGTGCGCGAAGGCCGCTCCCGACGCGTACGAGCCGGTTCCGAGCAGGAGAGCCGTCAACGCGGCGACGCCGGCCGCGCCGCCCGCCGTGCGCAGCGCCGCGTTCGCGCCACAAGCCTGCGCGGTCGCCTCCGCGCGCACCGACTCGAGCACGCCGTAACCGGCAGGGAGGAGGAACAGTCCGGTCCCGGCGCCGAACGCGACGAAGCCGGGCAGCAGTCGCGTGTACGCGACGTCGACGGTACCGACGTGCGCGAACCACGCGAGCGCCGCCGCCTGCAGCCCAAGGCCGACAGCGACGAAGGGCCGCGTACCGAGGCGCCGATACAGGACGCCGCCGACCGGCGCGAGCACCAACGCCGCACCGATCATCGGCACAGTCGCAAGTCCCGCCCGAAGCGGTGTCCGCTCCTGCACGAGCTGCAGGAACTGCAACAGGAGGAACAACGCGCCGAACAAGCTGAAGGATGAGGCGAGCGAAATCAGATCGAGCGCGAGGTAGCGCGGACGTCGCACTGCGCGGAACGGCAAGACCGGAGCCGGCGCGGCGACCTCCCATACGACGAGCGCGGCGAGCCACAGCGCGCCCGCACCGAGAGCGGGGACGACCTGCTTCGACGTCCAGCCGATCTCGCTCCCGCGCGTCAGGCCCCACACGACTGCGACGAACCCGGCGCCGAAGAGCGCCAGCCCCGGAACGTCGATCTTCGTCTTCGGGCCGCGCGTCGCTTCCAACCCGGCTGCCGCGAGCGCGATCGCCGCGACTCCGACCGGCACGTTGACCCAGAAGATCCAGCGCCAGTCCGCCTGGCTGACGAGCGCGCCGCCGACGAGCGGGCCGGCCAACACGCCAACCCCGCCGACGCCCCACCACACGCTGAGCGCGAGCCCTCTCCGCTCGTCGGGCATCGCGGCTCCGAGGATCGTCAGCGTCAACGCCGCGACGAGCCCGCCGCCGATTCCCTGGACTGCGCGCGCGCCGTCGAGCACCTCCACCGTCGTCGCGAGCGCGGAGCCGGCCGACGCCGCCGTGAACAGCGTGAGTCCGAGGACGAGCATGCGGCGATGTCCGAACCGATCACCGAGCGGAGCTCCCGCGAGGAGCGCCAGCGCCAACCCGAGCGCGTAGGCGCTCACGGACCACTCGAGGCTCTGGACGGATGCGCTGAAGTGCCGAGCGAGCGCCGGCAGCGCGGTCGTCACGACGAGGCTGTCGAGCGTGACGACGAAGAGCGCGACCGACGAGGCCGCGAGGGTCCAGCGGATCAGGCTGGAACGCTCACGTGCAGGCGCCTGCACAGCGACGTCGCTCATGGCCAGACGGTCGCACGGCCCTCAGGCCGGGTCAATCACCGTCACGGCCAGCTTCGGCCAGCCTTTTGTTTGTAAATTCTGGGGGGTCGAACAATAGATTTCGACAGATTTTTCTGGACGTTTCTACCGCGGGCGCGATGACGATCCGTAATCGCCCCTCAAGCATCTCCGCGAGGGGTCGAAAGCACTGCTGGGGCCGGAGCACCTCTGGTACCCCGCCAGATGGAGCATCGGCAGGGCGCCGCAGCCTTCTGGTGCACGCTCCGGCTCCGACGCCGTGAGGGGGGAGTTCAACCGCCGTTCTGCTGGGCCTGGATGGCGGTGATCGCGACCGTGTTGACGATGTCCGTGATCGTGCAGCCCCGGCTGAGGTCGTTTACCGGCTTGTTGAGCCCCTGCAGGACGGGCCCGATCGCGACCGCATTCGCCGAGCGCTGAACCGCCTTGTACGCGACGTTCCCGGCCTCGAGGTCCGGGAAGATGAAGACCGTCGCATGGCCCGCGACCTCGCTGTCCGGCATCTTCAGGCTCGCCACGGCCTCGTCGACGGCGGCGTCGTACTGGATCGGCCCTTCGACCTTCAGGTCGGGTCGACGCTCTCGCACGAGCTCCGTCGCCTCGCGCACGACGGTCACACCCGGGCCCTTCCCCGACTCGCCGGTCGAGTACGAGAGCATCGCGATGCGCGGATCGATGCCGAAGTTCGTCGCCGTCTCCGCCGAGCTGATGGCGATATCCGCGAGCTGCGCGACCTCCGGATTCGGATTCACGGCGCAGTCGCCGTACACGAGCACGCGGTCGGCGAGGCACATGAAGAACACGCTCGAGATCACCGATACGTCCTTGCGCGCCTTGATGATCTCGAAGGCGGGCCGGATCGTGTCCGCGGTCGTGTGCGCGGCACCGGAGACCATGCCGTCCATCTCGCCGGCGGCCACCATCAACGTTCCGAAGTAGCTTGGATCGACGACGATGTCGTAGGCCGCGTCCTCGGTGACGCCGCGGTGCTTGCGCAGCTCGTAGTAGCGCTTCGCGAAGTCCTCGCGGTGCGGGGACGTCTCGGGATCGACGAGCTCGACGCTCTCGAGGTCGACGCCGATCGCCGCCGCGCGCGAGCGAACGTCGTCGGGCTTCCCGAGGATCGCGACGTCGACGACGCCGCGCCGCACGAGGATCTCGGCGCCGCGCAGGATCCGATCGTCGTCGCTCTCGGGCAGCACGATCTTTCGACGGTCGCCCTTCGCGCGCTCGACCAGCTCG
>VAYM01000137.1 GCA_005884945.1 Actinomycetota bacterium
CTGATCGGCGTTGTACGCATAGGGCGAGGCGCCGTGGATTACCTTCGCGGCGCCGTCGAGGAAGACGGCGAGGTCGTGCGGCGCATACGAGGTTCGTACGAAGTTGCGCATCTCTCTGACGTAGTGGTCCGCCGCCCACGCGGCCGCGGCGACCGCGACTGCGATACCGCCGTAGCGCAGCGCCGGCCTGACGAGCTCCCTGACCGGTGCACGCGCGGTCGCGCGGCGCGGCGCGAGCAGGCCCGCGCCCGCGAGCAGCACGAAGGCAGGTGCGACCGGCACGGAGTAGTGCGGTTCTGCGGGCAACCCGAGCGCGGTCAGCACGATCACGAGCAGCCCCGCGATGCTCG
>VAYM01000138.1 GCA_005884945.1 Actinomycetota bacterium
TGTGGATGCTGTTGTCCGGTGTCGAGACGCCGCCCTCGTGCGCTGCGGGGATCGGCTCGCCCTCGCTCGGCTGCGGCAGCTTCTTGCCGTTGATCAGAACCGTCGGCCCGGCGCCGTTGTTCGTGCTCGTTGTCGGGCTGCTGCTGGTCGCCGTCGTCGTCGGAGCGGGATTCGAGACGACGTCGCGGTAGAGACCAAGGGTCAGCATGCCCCACGTCGAGCCGATCACGCCGCGCGTGTACCGCGCCGGATGCGCGCGCACCGCTTCGACGCCGACGTCGCGCAACCAGCTGTAGTTGCTATGCCAGCCCTTGATGCGGTCCGACAGCGCGAGCAGGTCGACCTGCATACGCGGGCTCGAGTGGTGGAAGAAGTCGCCGAGCGTGATGCCGTACGACCGGTACGGCTCCTTCGGCAAGAGGTCGCGCTCCACCGCGCGGGCGAGCTCGCGTGACGCTGGGCCGTTCGACGGACGGACGATGCTGTCCGTGACGAACGCGCGGTAGAACGGGATCGTTGCGTTCCCCCCGCGCGCGATCGTGTAGTTGTCGTAGCGGATCCCGTTGTGAATCGCCCAGCCGGCGATCAGCACGACGGCGGGAACGAGGAAGGCAAAGGCGGAGACGATGCGCGCGCGCCACGTCGCGTAGAGGAGCAGAGGCACCAGTGCGAGCACGAGCAGCACCTGGTTCCCCGGGCGGACGAGGACGAGCAGGCCGACGCCGGCGCCGAGCAACGCGAACCTGCGCGCGCTCGGCGACCGCACGGCGTGGACGGCGACGAGCGACCAGCCCGCGAAGGCCGCGGCGAAGACCGCGTCGGAGGAGAGCTCGTGGAAGAGGATCCCGTAGCCCGGGTAGAGGAGCAGCCCGATGACCGTCAGCAGCGCCGCCCGGCCCCCGAACGTCCGGGCGGCGAGGAACCACGCCACGATCGACCCGGCGTAGAGCAGCGACACGACGGCCTCGGCGAGCGCGCCGCCCGCGAACTGCAGGAGGCCCCCGACGACGAGCGCCGAGATCGGCGTCCGGCCCAGGACGAAGCCGAGGTCGATCGGATGCGCCTGGAAGAGCTGGACGTAGGCGCCGAGGTAGGTCCCGAGGTCGCGACCACCGTTGAGCGGGATGACGATCGCCTCGAGCCACCACGCGCCCAGCGCGACGGCGAAGACGACCGCGACCGCCCACTTCGCCTCCGCCAGCGCCGACGCGCTGCGGGCGAGTCTCAGACCGGCCTCGCCGAGCGCGCGCACGGGCAAAAGGTACCCGGGACGGCAGGCATACTCTGGCGCGTGCCGCCTCAGATCTCGGTGGTGATCCCCTGTCTTGACGAGGAGTCGGCCGTGGGAGCGGTCGTCGACGAGGCCTGGGCCGGGATCGAGCACTCCGGCAGGTCCGGCGAGGTGATCGTCGTTGACAACGGCTCGACGGACCGCTCGGCCGAGATCGCCGCGGCGCACGGCGCGACGGTCGTCCACGAGCCGCGGCGCGGCTACGGCCGCGCGTACCTCACGGGTATCGCGCAGGCACAGGGCAACTACGTCGTCATGGCCGACGCGGACGGCACGTATCCGGTCGCGGACCTGCCGGCGTTCGTGGACGCGCTCGAGGAAGGCTCGGATCTCGTCCTCGGCTCGCGGTTCAGGGGCCGCATCCACGAAGGCGCGATGCCGTGGTCGAACCGCTGGATCGGCAACCCGATCCTGACCGGACTGTTGAACCGGCTGTTCGGCATCAAGGTGTCCGACGCGCACTGCGGGATGCGCGCGCTCCGCCGCTCGGCTTTGCCGGCGCTCGACCTCCATTCCACGGGAATGGAGTTCGCCTCCGAGATGGTGTTCAAGGCGTTCCGGCGCGAGCTGCGCGTGCGCGAGCTTCCGATCGACTACTACGCGCGCACCGGCGAGTCGAAGCTCAGCCGCGTCGGCGACGCGTGGCGGCACGTCCGCTTCATGTTGCTCTACAGCCCGAGCTGGCTCTACTTCGTCCCGGGCAGCGTCCTGGTCCTGCTCGGCCTCGCCGGGATGATCGTGCTCGCGAGCGGCCCGGTGAACGTCTTCGGACGACCGTGGCAGATCCACACCATGCTCGCCTTCGTCGCGCTGACGCTGATCGGCGCGCAGGTCGTCCAGCTCGGGCTCTTCGCGCGCATGTACGCGCTCACGCACTTCCACGAGCACGATGTGCTGCTCGAGCGGCTCCGCGGTCGCTTCCACCTCGAACACGGCCTGCTGCTCGGGCTGGCGCTCGGCCTCACCGGGGCGGGCGTGCTGCTCGCGGTCTTCGTGCGGTGGGCGAACGGCGGTTTCGGTGCGCTTGCCGACGAGTATCCGACCGCGCTCGGCGTGACGCTCCTCGGCCTCGGTGTGCAGACGGTGTTCGGCTCCTTCTTCATCGGACTGCTGACGATGCGCTCGCGTCGGGAAGACGAGACCGTTCAGCCGCAGGTCGTGGCCGCGGGACGTGAACGCGAGCCGGTGACGCACGGCTAGTCGTGCGGATCTGCCTCGTCTACGACCATCTCTTTCCTCAGACGATCGGCGGGACGGAGCGGTGGATGCGTGACCTGGCGCTGCGGCTCGCCGCACTCGAGCACGACGTGACGTATCTGACGATGCGACATTGGGACGGCGATGCGAGCCCGCAGCTTCCGGGTGTGAACGTCGTCGGGCTCGTCGGCGCGGGCCGGCTGTACGCCGACGACCGGCGCACGTTCGGTCCGCCGCTCCGCTTCGGGGTCGCGGTGTGGCGGCATCTGCGGCGGCACGGATGCGGGTACGACGCCGTCCACACCGCCGCGTTCCCGTACTTCCCGCTGCTCGGCGCGGCTGCGGCGCGGGGCGGCGGACGCTACATGCTCCTCGTCGACTGGCACGAGGTGTGGACGCGCGGCTACTGGCGCCGGTACGCCGGGCGCGTGCGCGGGACGATCGGCTGGCTCGTGCAACGCGCGTGCGTGCGCGTCCCGCACCGCGCCTTCTGCGATGCGCGCATGCACGCGGCGCGCCTCGTCGCAGAGGGCTACCGCGGCGTCCCGACCGTCCTGCCCGGGCTGTACGACGGTCCCGTGGACGTGTCGCCCGGCGAGGCCGTCGACGAGGACCTGGTCGTCTACGCGGGACGGCACGTCGCGGAGAAGCGCGTCGACGCGCTCGTCCGCGCTTTCGCGAGCGCACGAGAGCAGCGGCCGGCGCTGCGGCTCGAGCTCTACGGCGACGGGCCGACGCGCTCGGCCGTCGAGCGACTCGTCCGCGAGCTCGGCCTTTCCGGGAGCGTGAGCGTCCACGGCCGCCGTCCGGAGGAGGAGGTCGCATCAGCGCTTGCGCGCGCGGCGTGCCTCGCCACGGCTTCGGAGCGCGAGGGCTACGGCCTCGTCGTCGTCGAGGCGGCGGCGCGCGGCACGCCCAGCGTCGTCGTCGACGGACCGGAGAATGCCGCGGTCGAGCTGGTTTCGGACGGCGTCAACGGCGCGATTGCCCCGGGCGCCGAGCCGGACGAGCTCGCGAGCGCGATCCTCCGCGTCGTCGCAGCAGGCCGGCCGCTCCGCGAGTCGACGGCGCAGTGGTTCGAGGAGAATGCGTCGCGCCTCCGGCTCGAACGGTCGCTCGAGCTCGTCGTCGCCGAATACGGAGGAGCGCGCGTTGAAGACGCACTTCAACCTGACCGCGTCTGAGTACGAGCAATCGCGCACCGGCCATCTGCATCGCCGGCGGCGCGACCTGGTCGCGGACGAGCTCGCCGCGCGCGCCGCACCCGGGGGTCGCGTGCTCGAGATCGGCTGCGGCCCGGGCGCGCTGCTCGCCGACCTCGCCGCGACGCATGACGACGTCGAGTTCCTCGGAATCGACGTGGAGGCGCCGATGATCGCGCACGCACGCGAGCTCCACGCGCGGCACAACGTCCGCTACGAGCTGGTCGACCTCCGCAACGAGAGGCCGGACGAGCGGGCGGACTTCGCGTTCAGCATCGACGTGCTCCATCACGTCGGCGACCTCAGAGCGTTCCTCGCGGGCGTGCACGATTCTCTGCGCGCACACGCGACGTGGCTCGCGATCGAGCCGAACGTCTTCCACCCGTACATCCTCCTGTCGCAGGAGCGCATGCGGCGCGCGGGCTACGACGAGGATCACTTCCGCCCCTGGAAGGTCGAGCCGCTCTTCGCGGAAGCCGGCTTCCAGTTGCTCGATCGGCGGTACGCGTTCTTCTTCCCCGGCTGGATGCAGCGCGTGCCCGCCGCCGTCGCGCGCATCGAGCCGCCGTTGGAGCGGTTCCGGCTCCTCGGCGGCAGCGTCGTCTATCGGCTCGCACGCGCGACATGACCGACGTCGCGCAGACGATGGACGTCACGCTCGAGCGCCCCGAGGCGAAGGCTGCCGCGAGCGGCGCACGGAGCGGCGCGTTGCTCGCGGGCGCCTCGGCCGTCTCGATCGTCGCGAACTACGTCTTCCTGCTCGCGGCCGGCCGCCTGCTCGGCAGCGGCGGGTACGGGTCGCTTGCGGCGCTGCTCGGCCTGCTCGCCGTCGTGCTCATGCCTGCGGGCGCGCTCCAGATGGCGGTGTCGCGGGAGGTCTCGCGCCGGGTCGCTGCCGGCGACGTCACTGCATCCGACGCCCTCGTCTACTCCGTGATGCGGGTGGCGGCGATCGCCACCGTTCCTCTGCTCGTCGTCGCGCTCGCGCTCGCCGCGCCGCTGTCGGACGTCCTGCACATCCACAACGTCGGGCTCGTCGCGCTGTCGGAACTGACGCTCGTAACCGCGCTCATCGCGCCGGTTGCGCTCGGCGTCGTGCAGGGAGTGCAGCGCTTCCACGCATTGGCCGCGACGTCGATCCTTCCCGTCGTCCTGCGGCTCGTGGCGTTCGCAATCGCCGCCGCCGCGGGCTACCGGCTCGGGGGTGCGATCGTTGCGAACTTCCTCTCGTCGGTCGCGGTGCTCGCGGTCGCCGTCGCGCTCGTGCGCGAGCCGCTCGCTCGTGGACGCACGCTCGCGCGGCCGGACCTCGGACCGTTCCTGCGCTACCTCTGGCCCGTGACGGCCGGGCTCATCGGCATCGCGCTGCTCACGCACGTCGACATCCTCGTCGTCAAGGCGCGGCTGTCCGCCGACGATGCCGGCGCGTACGCGGCGGCGTCCGCGTTCGCGCGCGTCGGGTTCTTCCTACCCGCGACGATTCTCGCGGTCCTCTTCCCGCGGACGGCGGCGCGGCAGGCGCGCGGCGAGCAGACGGAGGACATCCTCGGCCGGTCGCTGCTCGTGACGGCAGCCTTCTGCGCTGCGATCGCGGTCTTCTACGCCGCCGCCGGCGTCGGGCTCGTGACGGCGACGTTCGGACGCGGGTTCGCTGCGGGCGGCGACGTGCTCGCGCCGTTCGCGCTCGCGATCGGCTTCTACTCCCTGGCGTACATCCTCGTCGGCTACCACCTCTCGCGCGGCGAGACGCGCTACGCGTGGATCGTGGTCGCCAGCGTCGTCGCGCAGGTTGCGGCTCTCACGCTCGTGCCCGCGACGTTGCACGCGGTCGTCTGGGCGAACTTCGCGGTCGGTGCTGGGCTGCTCGTGGGGCACGAGCTCCTCGTCGGCTCGAGCGCGTCGGCGGTGCGTGCGGGAGTCGGTCGTGCGTACGCCGCGACCGCACGTCTTCGCGCCGTGTTGCCGGAGGCGGCGCTCGTCCTCGTCGGCACGACGGCGTTCGTCTGTCTCCTGTTCATCCGCGTCGTCGAGCACCTCGGCTCGACGATCATCGGGCAGATCGGCTCGGACTCCACCGGGTCGGTCTCCTTCTTCTGGCTGCTCGACCACGAGAGCGGCTACCACCTGCTCGGCTCGATGCACCACACGCTGACGGGCGCGCCGTTCGGCTGGGACCAGGGGAACGGCCTGAACCTGCAGTGGATGCTGCCGTACTACCCGGGCTATCTCGCGACGAAGCTCTTCGGGCCGGTCGCCGCGTTCAACCTCGTCGTCCTCTCGGGCTACGTGCTCACGGGTGCGTCGCTCTACCTGCTGACGCGCTACCTCGGCTGCGGCCGGCTCGTGGCCGCCTGGGCCGCGTTCGTCGGCGTCATCTTCCCCTGGCACCTCGCGCGCGCCGAGCACGCGTCGCTCGTCCACGTCGAGGTGCTCGTGCTGCTCGTCTTCGCGCTCGTCGCCGCCTCGCGGCGCCCGTCGTGGTTGCGGTTCGCCGTCGTGGGGATCGCGACGCTCGCGTGCTGGCTGACGTCGGGGTACTTCGGCGCGATGGCGGTCGTCAGCGCGATCGCGTTCACCGTCGGGGTCGCGGTGACGAACCGGACGCGTCGCAGCCTGCTGCTGGTCGGAGGAGCGGCCGGCGCGTCCATCGCCGCGTCGATCCTGATCTTGATCGCGGCCGTCGTCTCGGGCACGAACGGGAACGGCGGCCTCCACCGCGCGGCGTCCGACCTGACGTCGTTGGGGCTCCGTCCCCTCGAGCTCGTCGTGCCGACCGCCGGCAGCATCGTGTTCGGACACGCGCTGCAGTCGTTCTGGGCTCACCGTCTGCACGGCTCCAACGAGACGGAGATCGCGAACTACGCGGGGCTGCTCACGGTCGCGCTCGCGATCGGCTGGCTCGTCGTCGCGATCCGCCGTCGGACGTCGCTGTCGCCGCAATTACGGATCGCAACGGCGGGGCTCGTCAGCACGTTCGTCGTCGGCTTCCTCTTTGCGTTGCCGAGCCCGATCACGGTCTTTGGAGCGTCGATCGCGATGCCCGCCCGGCTCCTGTGGGAGGCGACGTCCGGGTTCCGCGTGCCGTCGCGATGGGATCCCTTGTTGCTGACCGCGCTGATCCCGCTCGCGGCGCTCGGGCTCGAGGCGCTTCGTCGCCGCGTGGGCCGCTCGGCGATCGCCGCCGTCGCGGTCGTGGGCGCAGCGGCGGCGATCTCGTTCGTCGAGCTCGCGGTCCATCCGGCGGCGCACCGCTTTCGGACGGTTCCGGTCCCACCGGAGTACGCCGCGCTGAAGGACACGCCGCAGGGGATCCTCGCCGAGTACCCGCTCGGCTACTCCGACATCTACGGCCTCTGGCAGCAGCATCACGGCCGGCCGCTCGTCAACAACGCGCCGCCGGACACGCAGGCCGACTACGCGCGCCTCGTGCTGCTCGATCCGACGCAGCCCGGCACGGCGGAGGCGCTCTCGCTCCTCGGCGTGACCGCGATCGAGATCCATCCCGGAGCGCACGTCGACGCCGAGGTGCCCCCGGGCGACCCAGCCCACACGCCGGGGTACCGGCTGGTCGGGCGTTTCCCCGACGGCGCGTCCGTCTGGGACGTCGTCGCGCCGGCCGCGCCCGCGTTCGTGACGCTCGCGGGCGGCTTCGCAAAGCCGATGGTCGAGCAGGGCGGGCTCGTCGTCTACCCGCTGACGTCTCCGTCCGGCGTCGCCGCGCTGCAAGTCCGTTCGCGGACGGGCGGAGTCGTCCGGCTCGTGTTCGAAGCGAGACCGCCGTCCGGGAAGACGATCACGCTCCGGGTCTCCGACGGCCGGCACGAACAGGCCTTTCCGATCTCGAAGTCCACGCAGGTGTCCGCACTCGTCGACCTCCCGCGCGGAACGTCGCAGCTGCTGCTGAAGACCGAGCCGGCGCCGACGTCCGAAGCCGACGCGTTGCTGCTCTCGGCGCCGCGCGCGCAGACCGGCACGGGGAAGCCGTCGATCGTCGCGCAGCTGCTCTCGCCGGATCCCGGCTTCTGACTCAGCGCGCGGCCGCGAATCCGCGACGCTCGAGGTCGTCGACGATCACGTCGGACGGCGACGCGGTCGGAAGCGGCGTGAGCCGCCGGTAGCGCGAGGGATCGGCGAGGAAGTCGCGCACGACGTCGGTCTGCATGCCGGAGAGGACGACGTTCTCCCCGAGACCTTCGCGCCGCTCGGTGCGCACGCGGTGCACGAGGCACGGCAGGTCGAGGTAGAAGCACTCCTCCTGGCTTCCCCCGCTGTCCGTGATCACGAACGAGCTCCTGCGCACGACGCGGACGAAGTCGAAGAACCGCAGGCGCGCGACGGGGACGAACGTCCTCCCGTCGAACAGGCGCTGCAGGCGAAAGCGCTCGATCGCGGCAACGGTCACCGGATGGTCGACGAAGAGGAGCGGCGTGCGTCGCGCGGCCTCCGCGAGCGCCTCGAGCGTCTCCGTCAGCAACGCCCGGCTGTTGAGGAGCTCGAATCGGTGCAGCGACACGACCCCGAACGGCTTCTCGGGGAGGTCGAGCGGCGGATCGCCGTCGGGAACGAGCTCGAGGCTGTCGCGGATCGTGTTCGAGCCCGTGTCGACGACGTGCGAGCCGCGCAGGTTCGACGCCGCCCACGCGCCGGGCGCGTAGTCGATCCGCGACAGCGAGGAGGCGAGCCTGCGGTTCAGCTCCTCCGGGAACGGGTGCCGGACGTCGTAGCTCCGCAGGCCACCCTCGATGTGCGCGACCGGCACGCGCAGCGCGCGACCCATCGTGGCGCCGACCACCGTCGTCATCGTGTCGCCGTGCACGAGGACCAGCGGCCGTCCCGGCCCGTCGCGGAACGCGGCACGGAGGCGCGGCCGCTGGCGGACGCCTGCACGCGCGACGTCCACCAGCCAGCCCGGGATGTCGCGGTTGACGCGTAGGTCGCGTCCGCGGGCGCCGCGCGCCAGCCAGACGTCCGGCTGGCGCAGTCCGAACTGCTCGAGGAACGGCGGGATCTGCTGCACCTGTTGCCCGGTGGTCGCGAGCAGGTACTCGTGCCGGCGCTCGTCGAATCGGAGCAAGACCGGTGCAAGCTTGATCAGCTCACCCGTCGTGCCGAAGACGACGACGATCATGGGGCGAGCCGCGCGCGCACGATCTCCGCGAGCCCGCGCCACATCCCGATCCCGTGCGCGACGGCGTACAACGGCGTCGCCACCGCGAGTGTTGCGAGCTCGCGCGACGTCCTGCCGGCACGTGCGCCGTACGCGGCTGCGGCGACACCGCACCCGGCGACCGCGGCAGGAATGACGGCCGGGCGCCGAAACGCAGCCCTCGCGAGTGCGGCGCTCAACGGGAAGAACGCGACGACGTAGGGAAAGAACCGCGAAGACGGCGTCGCGTGGCCGTCGACGAAGACGACCCCGCGATGGAGAGCATGGCGCACGAAGCCGGCTGCGGTCGTGCGTGGGGAGTAGACACATGCGAACTCGGGCGAGATGTGGATCCGCTCGCTTGAAGCGATGTCGCGGAGGATCGGCGTGTCGTCGTTCGCCAGGCGGATGTCCGAATACCGTGTCTCGAAGCGCGCGAACGCCGACTCGACCAGTTCGCGTGGCGCGAAGAAGCACGTCGTTCCCTTCGGGTACCTGTCGAAGTCCGCGAGCCCGAAGCTCGTCGTGCGTGGATCGTCGAAGTAGTCGCGCCACGCGAGCTCGGCGAGCAGACGCCAGAAGTCGCCGAGGATGCTGTCTGCCTCGACGTGGACGTGGCCGTTCCAGACGGGTTCTTCAGGCAGGCGGCCGTGGACGAACCGAAGCGCGTCGGGAAAGAGTCGCACGCGTGCGTCCAGGAAGAGCACGTACTCGCCCGTCGCGGAGGCCAAGCCGACGCGCCGGGCTACGAAGCGGCCGCGGTTCGCCTGTCTGTCGACGTGGAACACGATCCGACCCAGGGCGCTGGCGCGCGCCACTTCGGCGCTTGCGTCTGTCGAGCCGTCGTCGACGACCAGGAGCTCCGCGTGGAAACCGCTGCGGTCGACGGCCGTTGCGAGCGCGTCGATCGTCGCCGGCAGTTGCCGTTCCTCGTTGAAGACGGGCATCACGACGCTTAGCGATGGGGCTGCCATCCGGCGCCTACCGTAACCGCCGTTAATCTGGCCGCCGTGCAGGAGCGCACGGGAACGACCTGCCTCGAGAGCTTCCCACGCGTGGAGGGTGTCGTCGTTGCGGTCGGCGACGACGAGCTCGCTGCGGATCCGCAGTACCTGGACCAGCGTGACTACTTCGACGCCGAGTTCGCGCGGTATCAGAGGTACGAGCTCGAGAGCTGGCGGCGCAGCTACCTCACGCGACTGGTAGCCGCGGGCGTCCTCTCGCCCGGGCCGGTGATCGACGTCGGCGTCGGCGCGTCCGGCTACACCGTGATCGAGGCCGCCCGGACGGGAGCGGAAGCGGTCGGCTGCGACCTGTCACTCGCAGGCCTCGTGAAGGCGCGGCGGTTCGCCGCGGCAGAAGGCGTGCTCGAGCGAACGGCCTGGGTGTGCTGCTCGGCCGAGAAGTTGCCGTTCGAGTCGTCGGCCTTCGCGTCGGCGCTGGCGATCGCGGTGCTCGAGCACGTCCCCGACGACCACGCTGCGATCGCGGAGATGGCGCGCGTATTACGGCCCGAGGGCCGCGCATGGGTGACGGTGCCGCACGCGCTTCGGCGGATCACGCCGCTCTTTCGTCCTGCGAATCGCAGGCACGATCGCCGGCTAGGCCACCTGCGCCGGTACGAGGCCGGAGAGCTCGTCGCGCTCGGCCGCTCGGTCGGCTTGAACGCGCTCGACGTGCAGTTCACCGGACACGGCGTCAAGGTGCTGCAGCTCGCAGCGCGGCCGCTCGGCGAGCGGTTGTGGTGGTGGTGCGAGCGTCGCGACCTGCGGCGTTCGCACGTGCGTCGCGGCAGCATGCAGCTGAGCGTCCTCTTCGAGCGTGCAGGCTGAGTCGTTCGCGGTCGTCGCGAACGGCTTCGCCGAGGGGCCGGCACAAGCGTTGCGCGACTACCTCGTCGAGCGCGAGGCGAGCGTTGTCATGGTGTCCCACCCACTGACTCGCGAAGACGGCACGCATCACGTGATCACGAGGTACGAGCGAGGCGCCGTCGTCGGCGAACGCCGCGTGCGCGTGCCGGTTCGACCGCCGCTGTCGTACCTCGCCGATCCACTCGTCCCGGTCCTTCCGCCGCGGATCGACGCGTGGTTCGGCTTCAACCCGCTCGCCTGCGCGCGCGGCCTGGTCGCCAGGCGACTACGTCGCGCTCGGTCTGTCGTGCTGTGGTCGGTCGATTTCGTTCCCGACCGGTTCGGCCCTCGGACTCCCGCGACGCGTCTCTACGATCGCATCGACCGGCTCTGCTGCCTGCGCGCCGATGCCCGCATCGAGCTCTCCGACTCGGCCCGCGACGCACGGATCCGGCGCCACGCCCTGCCGCCCGACAGCGCGCCCGCCCACGTCGTGCCGATGGGGGCGTGGCTCGGCCGCGTCCCGACCACCGCGTCCGACGGCTTCCGACAGCGTCGGGTGGTCTTCCTCGGACATCTCGTCGAGCGCCAGGGCGTGGACACCCTCCTCGACGCGCTCGCACTCCTCGAGGACGTGTCCGTCGACATCGTCGGAACGGGACCACTCGAGGCGCAGCTGCGCGACCGCGCGCGCAGCCTCGGCCTGGCGAACGTGCGCTTCCATGGGTTCGTTCCCGATCACCGCGACGTCGAGCACGTCCTCGCCGAGTCGTCGCTCGCCGTCGCGCCCTACCGTGTGCGCGACGAGACGTTCACGCGCTATGCGGATCCCGGGAAGCTCAAGGCGTACGTCGCCGCAGGTCTACCCGTCGTCCTCACCGACGTGCCTCCCAACGCGCGCGAGCTCGAGAGAGAAGCGGGCGCGGAGATCGTTCCAGACGACGCGGCTGCGCTCGCGGATGCGATCTGGCGCGGGCTCGCGGCGCCGGGGCGGTGGCGGGAGCGGCGCGCGGCCGCGCTCACGTACGCACAGCGATTCGACTGGGAAAGGCTGCTCGGGGACGCACTGGCGAAGCTCCGGCTCAGCCCTCGATGAAGCCGCGCACGAAGCCGTAGACGTACGTGAGCTCGCTCGCGACGACCGCGGGCGGCTCGAGCAGACCGACGACGGGCGAGCGGAACCGCAGGGCCGCGTGCAGGCCGCTCACGAGCAGACCCGCCCCGCACACGAGCAGCACGACGATCCCCGCGAGGCGCGTGCCGTCACCGGCGGCGAGCAGCGCGATACCGACGACTCCCGCCCCCGCAGGTGCAAGCGAGAGCGCGGTGGCTGAGCTGAGACTGCGACCGCGCGTTCGGCGCGCCACCGCCCCGCGCGCCCGCGCGTGCCGAAGGGTGGCGCGGAGATGCGGCACCACGAGCGGGGGCGGCGCCGCGGCGATCGACGTGTCCGGCGTGTAGACCGTCCGCCGTCCACGCTCGGCGAGCCACGCGACGAGCCGTTCGTCTTCGACGCCGGCCTCGCGCGCAGCGAGCAGATCGCTGCGGCGGACGACGACGCTTTCCGCCGGGTAGTCGGCGACGACACGCACGTTGCCGGGGAAGTAGCTCGAGCGGCGCGACCCGCCCCCGAGTCGGGATTCGAGGACGGCAGCCGCAACACACTGGCGCAGCGGCACGCCGAGCGGCGAGACGAGCGGTGCGACGACGGCCGCCACCTCGGGATCCGAGAAGAACGGCGCCGCAGCGGTGACCCAGTTTCCGGCAGGACGCGCCTCCGGCGCGACGACGGCGACGAGCTCGCACGCCGCATCCGTGCGATCGACGTACTCGAGGCGCGGGTAGTCGAGCGTCGACGCCCGCTCGTCCAGCCCGACGACGCTCACGGTCTCGAGCCGCTCGGGCGGCGGCGCGACTCCACGCCGTTGCAGACGCCGCTTGCGCTCGTACGTCCGGAGGATGCGCAGGCGATAGAAGACCGCCGCCGTGTCCCACAACGCGAAGAGAACTGCGGACGACCCGACTCCCGAGCCGGTGAACCGGTAGTCCAGCCGAACCGGCAGCTCACGGATGCGGTCGTAGCCGAGCGCCGACGCGACGGCGAGCAGCTCCACGTCGAACGCGAAGCGCTTCACGAGGAGCAGCGGCATCACGTCCTCGACGACGCGGCGGCTGAAGACCTTCAGGCCGACCTGCGTGTCGCGCACGTCGAGCCTGAACAGGAAGCGGTTCAGCTGTTGATAGCACCAGCTCGCAACGCGCCGCGACCGCGGATAATCCACGACCGATTCCGGATGACGCTTCGACCCGATCGCAAAATCGAGCTGCTCCTGCTGTGCGACGGCGAGGAACCGTGGAACCGACGCCGGATCGAGGTCGAGGTCGGCGTCGACGAGCGCGACCCATTCGCCGTGCGCGGCCAGAGCACCTGTCTTGACCGCATAGCCCTTGCCGAGATTGCGGTCGTAGTGGATCACGCGGACGCCTTCGCCACGCGTCTCCAGCAGCCGCTCCGCCGTGCCGTCGATCGAGCCGTCGGAAACGACGACGACCTCGACCTCCTCTTTCGGAAGCGCCGCGACCACCGTTGCGCGGATCGTCTCGACGTTCGCGACGACGTCGTCGCCGCCGTTGTAGACCGGAACCACGATCGTCAGCGACGGACGGGAGTGCGATCGCTCGGCCGGCGCAGCGGTCACCGCGGGACCGGAGGCGGAGGCGCCTCTCACCGCGCCGATTGTAGGGCCACCACGATTCGACGGTGAACGCCGGCCGCTGTCCCCTCTGCGCATCGCCGCCCGCCGACCCGTGCGCGGTCTCGGGACCCGATCGGCTGCACGGCGTTCCCGGGACGTTCTGCGTGGCGGTCTGCTCGAGCTGTGGCGGCGGCTGGACGCTTCCACGCGCGGACGAATCGGAGCTGGGCGCGTTCTATCCCGACACGTACGGCGCCTACGTCCTCGAGCAGGGATTCCTCGGGTCCGTCCAACGCGTCGGGCAACGCGTGTTGATGGACTTCGCGGTTTCGCGTCCGCCCCTGGACACGCTGACGAAGCGGCCGCCGGGCACGCTGCTCGACGTGGGGTGCGGTCGAGGCGATCTCGGCGCGGCCCTGGTCCGGCACGGCTGGCGCGTCTCCGGAATCGACCCGTCGCCCGTTGCGTGCGAGCTCGCGCGCTCCCGCGGCGTCGACGCGCGCACAGGGACGCTCGGGTCCGTCCCGCTCGGCCCCGAGTCGTTCGACGCGGTCGTGATGACGCACGCGCTCGAGCACGTCGCCGAGCCACGCGTCGATCTCGCCCGCATCCGCGACCTCCTGCGGCCGGGCGGCGTCGTGGTGATCAGCGTCCCGAACTTCGGGAGCTGGCAGCGGCGCCGCTACGGCACGGACTGGTTTCCGCTCGAGCTTCCGCGTCACCGCACGCACTTCACGGCGACGTCGCTCGCGACCGCGCTGAAAGGAGCCGGGCTCGAGCCCGTGTCGGTTCGCAGCGGCAGCGACAACGGCTTCGCGCTCCTCGCCAGCCTGCAATACCGGCATGCGGGCAGACTCGTCGTCACGCGCGGCCCGGTCGCCTGGGCCATGTATGCGTTCTCGCCCGTGAACCGCATGCTCGACCGCGCGCGCGGACACGGCGCCCTGCTGCACGCCGTCGCCCGCCGACCGGCGACCTAGCCGGCGCTCGTCCTGTTCCACTCCTCGGCGAGCTCCCGCAGCCCCGGGCCCTGCACGCCGCGGAACGCGTTCCGCGCGTGGAGCCGATAAGCGCGCTCGTCCCAGGTGCCTGCGATCGACGGGCGTGCCGTCTCGGGCAGCCTCCGTCCGACCGTCGCTGCGACGGCGGCGAGCGCGTACCCGGCGCCGGTCAGAAAGCGAAGCACGCCTCGCTCGACGGCCGCGTGATGACGCTCGAGGTAGAGCTCGAGCGAGCGCCAGAACTCGTTGATCCGGCGCTCCGGCATGTCGACCGTCGACTGCAGCCGGTGGTGGAGGACCTCCACCGTCGGGACGTAATGCCGCTCGAGCCCGAGCCGTTCGAGGCGCCGCGCGACGTCCGCCTCCTCGCAGTACATGAAGAACTCCTCGTCGAAGAGCCCCGCCCGCTCGAACGCGTCGCGTCGGATGAGGAACGCGCATCCCGACACCGCGCCCACGGGCTTGGGCGTCTCGCCGTGCGAGACGACGGTGCCGACCTGCCCGAGCGACAGCGCCCACGCGAGCTGCACCGGAATCGACATCAGGCGCAGCGCCGAGAACTGCTGGCGACCGTCGAAGCCGCGGATGCGCGGGCCTGCGAGCGCCGCCTCGGGACGCGCGTCGAGGTAGTCGACGAGCGCGTCGATCGTCCCCGCGGGCACCTGCGTGTCGGGATTGAGCACGAAGACGTAGCGGCTTTCGGTCGCGCGGATGATCGTGTTGTGGTTCTCGCCGAAGCCGGCGCGCCTGCGTTGCTCGATCACGCGCACCGCCGGGAACCGCTCGTGCACGGCAGCCACGAGGCCGTCGTCGGACGCGTTGTCGAGGAGCACGACCTCGACCGACGCCCGCCGCGCGTGTTCCTGATCGAGCGACTCTAGACACTCGAGTGTCAGCTCCGGTCCCGACGCGTGCACGACCGAGACCGTGACGTCCTTCATCTGGGCGCGCTCAGCGCACGCTCAACACGAGCGTCTTCGTGGACGTCGCGCCGAGCGCGTCACGCACGCTGACACGCACCCGGAACGTGCCCGGCGACACCGGCCTGCCTGCGATCGTCCCGGTGCGCGCGGCGAGCTTCAATCCACGCGGCAGCGCGCCGCCGGAGATCCGCCACCGCAGACCCGAGACACCTCACGTCTTTCGCCGCCCCGCCGGCTTCCGCGAGATGGATCGTGACCGAGTACGTGCCGGCTCGGGTCGGGACGCCGCCGACGACGCCGGCGCCGAGATCCAGTCCCGGCGGCAGGCCGGCGGGCGCCGACCACACGTACGGCGTCTGACCGCCGGTCGCGATCAGCGTCGAGCTGAATCGAACTCCGACTTCGCCGAGCGTGCGCGACGCCGCTGCCGTCAACGCGACGACGTTGATCGTGAACTGCTTCGAATCGGTCCGCGTGATGCTGTCGGAATCGTTCGAGGTCGCGGTGACCGTGAACGTGGACGACCCAGCCGCGGTCGGCGTTCCCGAGATCGTCCCGTCCGCGCCGAGCGTCAGGCCGGCCGGCAGCGATCCGGTCGTGACCTTCCAGGTGACGACCTTCACCGGATGGTCGCCCGCCTGCAGCTTCGCCGTGTACGGCGCGCCCGCGACCGCGCTCGGCAGCGACGTCGTCTTGATCCCCCACGAGCGCGGCCAGACCTCGAACGTGAAGAGCGTCTGCGCGCTCTTGCCGGCGCAGTCGTGGAGCGAGAGCCACGCGGTCCAGGTGCCGGACTCGGTCGGCACTCCCGAGACGAGCCCGGTGCTGTAGTCGAGATCGCTGAGCTTCAGCCCCGGCGGGAGCTGACCGGAATCGACGACGAAGTGGTACGGGATGCAGCCTGCGTGCGCGCCGATCTTGTAGTAGTACGTCGCTCCGACCTCGCCGCGCGGCGGGTGTGGATCCTCGTCGTCGAAGTCCAGCGCGCGTGCGATACCCGCGAACGCGCCTGCGAGCACGGCGACCAGGGCGAAGACCTGGATGAGGCGGACACGCATGGAAACCCCCTGTAAATGCGGCGAGCTCGACCAGCCCGAGGTGGCCGACAGTAGCAGGATGTTCGGCGGAATCGACCGTCGAAACAGCTACCGTCCGACCGGTGAGCGAACCGGCAACGTGGGGTGTCCGGCGAACCCTGCTCGACCTGACCGACAAGTTGCACCTCGCGCGGCCCGTCGTCCGCGCGTACGAGCTCGCGCTCGCCGCGAAGTCGAGCCTGCGGCCGAACGGGGCCGAAGCAGCGGACGGCCTACCGCTGCCTCCCGCACGGCTGCGCGCGCAGATCGGGCCGCTCCACGCCGAGGCGGCGTTCTTCCTGCGCAGCGGCGAGAGCCAGGCGGACCTCGTTCGCGATCTCCTGCGGGAGGACGGGACCTCGATCGAGGAGCTCGACGCGATCCTCGACTTCGGATGTGGCTGCGGTCGCGTCCTTCGTCACTGGGCGCGCCTCGACGGGACGCACGTCCACGGCTGCGACATCGACGCGCGGATGATCGGATGGTGTGCGGCGAACCTCCCGTTCGCGGAGGTCGCGGTCAACGAGCTGTCGCCGCCGCTCCCGTACGGCGACGCGTCGTTCGACCTCCTCTACGCGCTCTCGGTCTTCACGCACCTCTCGGAGGACCTGCAGCACGCGTGGATCGACGAGTCGCGGCGCGTGCTCCGGGCGGACGGGTATCTCCTGATCTCGACGCTGGGCGAGTACTACGTGTCGCGCAAGCGGCTGACGGAGTCGGAGCGCGCGGCGTTCGCCCGCGGCGAGCTCGTCGTGCTGTACGAGCGCTCAGCGGGAACGAGTCTCTGCAGCGCGTACCACCCGCCGGAGTACGTCCGCGAGCAGCTTGCGCGTGGGCTCGACCTCGTCGCGTTTCGTGCCGCCGCCGCCGAGGGCGGACAGGACGTCCATCTGTTTCGCAAGCCCCGCTGATCGCTCGGTGAGACAGAGGCTCTCGCGCGTCCTGAGCCGGCTGGAGCGTTTGGCCGGCCGTCGGCTCGGCGCGCTCGTCCTCTTCGTCGTTGCTCTCGCCGTGTACGCGTTCGAGGCGATCGGCTGGCCGCTCGTCGGCGGGCGGGACCTCGACGAATACCTCTACGACTACGTCCAGTTCCTCGACTGGCACCCGCTGCTGCCGTGGTCGATGCTCTTTCGCACGCCGGCGATGCCGATCTTCGCCGGCGTCTCGCTCGACGTCGCCGGCGGCTTCTTCGCCGAGCCGTTGATGGGAGTGCTCTTCGCCGGCTCGATCGTCGCCTGGGCCGCAGCGGCGCGCGCTTTCGGAACACGCGCGTCCCTGCTCGTCGCCGCCGCGCTGCTCGTCTATCCCGCCTACGGGCTGCTGTTCCACGAGCTCTCGTCGGACGCGTTGTTCGGCGCGGCATTCGCACTGTGGGCGTGGCTCGTCGTGCGCGCCGCCGTGCAACCGTCGGCCGGCCGTTACGCGCTCGCGGGCGCGGCTGTCGCGCTCTGTGCGCTCGTGCGGCCCGGCAACGCGCTGCTGCTCGCCTTCGTGTTGATCGTCCTCGTCGTGCGCGGCTCGTGGCGGGAGCGCGGACGCTGGGCGGCGGCATTCCTCGCGGCGGGCGCGCTGCCGCTCGTCGCGTGGTCCGTGCTGAACGGCGTGCGCTTCGACTACTACGGCCTCGCGCGCGGCGGCAACGCCGTCGTCCCGTTCTACCGGGCGTTCATCTCGGACAAGATCGTCTCCCCGGACAACGGGCCCGCCTCGCGCGAGCTCGCGCGCGCGATCCAGCAGCATCTGCTCACGCGCGACCCGTACAAGGCGTACCACGTCACGCTGCGCAGAGTCTTCACGAGCGGCAGCTTTCGGATCCACGAGGATCTGTACCTGCTCTCGGACGAGTACTTCGGCTGGAAGACGAACTACTCGATCCTGCGCAAGGCGGGGATCGAGGCCGTTCGCAAGCATCCGGGGACGTACACGTCGGGCGTCGCCCACACCGTGTGGCACCAGCTGAGCCAGTCGTACTTCCGGTCGACGCCGCAGCCCGCCGCGAAGCGTGCGAGCCCAACGACGGCCGCGAACGCGAAGGGCGCCCCGCCGCCGCCCACGGAAGGAGAGCCGATCCCCGCCGGCCAGAGCGTGTGGATCTCGACGCCCGACAACCGCATTCGCGACGTCTGGACGTCCGCGACCCAGCATCACTTCGTCTTCCGCTACCCGCACGACCGCGTGCGCTTCGACCAGGTCGAGCGGGAGCTAGACGGGCTGTTCGGGAACCTGCCGACGCGCCGAGGGAATGCAGAGCTGTCGCTCCGCATGGATCAGGCGTCCCGGTGGTACCCGCGGCTCATCCTCTGGATCGCGCTCGGCGTCGTCGCGCTGATCTGGCGGCGGCCGCGTAGTGCGGCGATCTTGGCCGCGCTCGCGCTCGCCGCGTTCGCCGTCGTTTTCTTCAACGCGCTCGGGTTGTTCGCCGACCGTCACTTCGTGCTGCCGGTCGCGCCGGCGTTCGTCCTCTTCGGCGCCGCCGCGCTGCTCGGCTCGCGTCGGTCGAGCGTCGAGACGACTGCATCGACGACACGCTGAGCCGCACGGCCGTCGATCTCGCCGAGCACCGCCCGCGTCACGCGCGCCCTTTCGACAGCGAGCTCGTCGGGATGCGCGAGCGCACGGTCCACGCCGTCGACGAGCTCTTCGAAACGGTTTGCGCGATAGAACGCCTCTGACTCCATCAGCGTCCGGTAGTGCTCGCCGCTCACGTTCTTCAGTGCCCAGCTCTCACCGGGAGGCGCACCCTCGTCGTACAGCACGCATACCGCCGGCCGTTCGTTCGCGAGCGCGTCGAGGAGGATCGTGCCGGCGTTCGAGACGACGACGTCGACGTGCTGCAGCAGCGCGGCGAGCGTCTCGAGGTCGGTGAAGCTCGGCTCCTGGACCGCAGCGCCCGATTCCGACGACGCCGCGGCGAAGCGCGTACGCCATTCCCGATCGCGCGGATGGGGGCGGAAGAGCAGTGAGAACCGCCCGTGCGCGTTTTCCTTCCACCAGCCGACGAGGCGTGCGACGAAGTTCGTCTCGTACGGCGCATTCGTCGGCGTGTTCCCCATCACGATCACGAGCGGGCGCGCAGGGTCCAGCCTCAGCGACTCCAGCAACGCTTCGTACTCGGCGCGCGGACGCTTTCGGTGGAAGACGTCCGTCTGCGGCCAGCCCGTGATGACGATGCGGCCGGCGTCGATGCCGTGGTAGCGGACGAGGTCGTCCCGCATGACGTCGTTCTGGACGAGATAGCGCTGCAGGTGCGGCGCGACGATCCCCTTGCCGACCGTGTGATCCCAGCTCGCGATGTTGCCGACGGCCGGGAGGCCGTAACGTCGCGCGCCGACGATGAACGGGACGACCGAGTGCATCTGCGTGTTCGCGAGCGCGATCGCCGGACGTTCGCGGTTCAAGCGTTCACGCAGGGGCGTCGCGATGTGGCGCGCGCGGCCGTAGTGCCAGCGCTGCATCGGCGGGTCGAGGAACGCCCAACGCGGAAGCGGTCCCGCGAGCGTCGGGTCGAGGAACCAGTTCGAGTGGCCGGGCTGCATCCGCTGACGATGGAAGCCGTTGCGCAGGCTGTGGCGCAGCGACAGCGGGTAGAACCCGATCCTGCGATCGAGCCAGGCGTCCGCACGGCGGCGTGTCTTCTCGGGCGCCGACGGGTGCGCCTCGACGAGATCCGACGGCCGCGTGATGGGGATCAAGCCGGCGCGCTCGCCCCACGCCTCCGCCTGCTCGCCGGCGTCGAGCAGGAAGAGCTCGAGCCGCTCGCCGAGCCGTTCGCGAAGCCGCTCGACGATGCCTGTGTCGAAGAAGAGCCGGGAGGAGAACGGGTCCGGGAGGACGAGCCAGACGGGCGTCACGAGCGGATGCGCGTGCCGAGCACGACGGCGATCCGATCCGCGAGCGTCGCGCCGTCGAGTCCGTGGAAGCGCAGTGCCTCCGCCGGCGTTCCGCACACGGGCCAGCCCTCGACGCCGAAGACGGTCACGCTCCGGCCGTCGAGCGCCCTTCGGATCGCGTCGGCGAGCGCCCCGACGGGAGCGTGATCCTCGATGACGAAGATCTCGCCGAACGGCTCCACGAGGTCCGCCAACCAGGCGGAGTCGATCCGGTTGAGCCACGGCATGCCGACCACCTGCAGACGGCGCCCGAGCGTCTCCGCCGCGATCAGGAGCTCGTTGAGCATGACGGGGCCGTAGGCGAAGGCGATCCCGTCGGTTCCCTCGCGCAGGACGTTGCCGCGGCCCACGCGCAACGCGCCCTCGAACCTGATGCGGCGAGGCGAAGGGCCGATGACGAGTCTGATCGCAACGCTCTCATCCGCTCCCTCGACCGCCCACGCGAGGAATGCAGACGTCTCTTCCGCGCTCGCGGGCTGGACGATCGTGATGTTTGGAAGGGCGCCGAGCAGCGAGATGTCACGCACGCTCTGGTGCGACTTTCCAGGCCCTGCCGGAATCAGGCCCGCGTAATGCAGCGCGTAGATCACTTTGGTGCCTTCGCTCGCCTGGTTGTAGATCTGTTCGTTTG
>VAYM01000009.1 GCA_005884945.1 Actinomycetota bacterium
GCTCGTGCAGTCGCTTGGCGATTCCGGGGCCGATCCCGCGCAGGTCCTGCACCCGATCCTGGCGGACGAGCTTCGCGATCGGTGCCTTCGTCTCGCGGATCGTCTCCGCCGCGCGGCGATACGCGCGCGACGTGTAGTGCCCCGAGCCTGCGAGGTCGAGCAGCGCGGCGAACGCCTCGAGACGTTCGGCGATCGTTGCGTTGTCGGGATCGCGCGGCACGCGGGATAGTCTTGCCGCGTGACGCACTTCCTGATCCCGTACCGGTTCGGCGGGAAGACGCGGCTCGGCGATTCGGAGCTCGCGCTCGCGATGCTGGAAGACGTCACAGACGCGATCAATGCGCTCGGCGAGGAAGCGCTGATCGTCTCCGGGCCGGGCGGTCAGGGCGAGGACGTCGTCCGCGCGCTCGCGACGCTTCCGGGGCCGATCGCGATCGTCAACGGCGACGTCCCGTGCGTGAGTGCGGAAGAGCTCGACGAGCTCACGAAGCGCGCGCCGGCCATCGTCGCGGCGCGTGACGGCACGACGAACGCGATCGCGATCCTCGACGGCGCGTCGTTTGCACCTCTCTACGGCGCGGGGAGCGCGGCGCGGTTCGCCGCGCATCTCGGAGCGCAGCGGCTCGCGCTGCCCGGTCTCCGCGACGACGTCGACACGTGGGAAGACCTCGAGCGTGTGCGCGACCGCGTCGGGAAGAACACGCGCCGGTACCTGAAGCGGCTCGAGCGCTCGCGGGCGTCGTGAAGGTCGCGGTCCTCACGGGCGGCGGGGGCGGTGCGCGTTTCCTGCGCGGGCTCGTCGACGCAGTCGACCCGGCGGATGTGACGGCGATCGTCAACGTCGGCGACGACCTCGAGGTCCTGGGCCTGTCGGTGTCGCCGGACCTCGACAGCGTCGTCTACGCGCTGGCCGGGCTGGCGGACGAGGAGCGCGGCTGGGGCCGCGCGGACGAGACGTGGAACGCGCTTGCCTCGGCGGATGCGTTCGGCGGGGAGTCGTGGTTTCGCCTCGGCGACCGCGATATCGGTCTTCACCTCGTGCGGTCGCAGGCGCTGCGCGCGGGTGAGCCGCTGTCGCAGGTGACGTCGCGTCTCGCCGCCGCTGTCGGAATCGACCCGACGGTGTTGCCGGCGACGGACGACGTCCTGCGCACGTGGCTCGAGACGCCGAACGGGACGTTCTCGTTCCAGCAGTGGTTCGTCGCGCGCGGTCATCGCGATCCCGTCGACCGCGTCCGCTTCGAGGGCGCCGCGGCTGCGCACCCTGCACCCGGCGTCGTCGACGCGCTGCACAACGCGGACCTGCTCGTCGTCGCGCCGAGCAATCCGTACGTGTCGATCGGCCCGATCCTCGCGGTCGACCGCATTCGGCGGGCTCTCGAGCGGCGGCGCATCCCGTGCATCGCCGTCAGTCCGCTCATCGGGGGGCGCGCAGTGAAAGGCCCGGCGGCCGAGATGCTCGCCCGGATGCAGAGCGGAACGAGCCCGAGCCATGTAACAGACTGTTACGAGGGACTGATCGACGCGCTCGTGTTCGACGAGGCCGATGCGGTGCATGCGGACGCAGTTGCGGCTCGCGGCGTGCGCCCGGTGATCGCCCGCACCCTCATGTCGGATGCGGACGCGCGGCGTCGGCTCGCCGAGGCGGTGCTCGACGCGACGGCGGTCGCGTGAAGGTCGCAGTCGTCGGCGGAACAGGAGCATTCGGCCGTGGGCTTGCCGCGCGGTGGCGCGAAGCCGGTGTCGAGATCACGATCGGGTCGCGCGACGCGGCGCGGGCGCGTGAGCGTGCGGCGGTTCTCGGCGTGTCCGGCGCGACGAACCGGGAGGCGGTGCGCGACGTCGACCTCGTCGTGCTCGCGGTGCAGTCGTCCGCCGCGATCGACACGGCCCGCGAGCTCGCGCCGTCCCTGGGTGCGACGCCGGTCCTGTGCGTCGCCAGCGACCTTCGCTTCGAGCACGGCGCTGTGTTTCCGGGGCGCAGCGCGGGCTCGATCGCGGAGGATGTTGCGGCCCTCGTGGCGGGGCCCGTCCTCTCGGGGTTCCAGGCCTTGCCCGCCGCGCAACTCGCTCAGGCGGGGCTGCTCGACGAGGACGTCCTCGTGTGCGGGGACGACGCGGATTCGAAGCAGAACGTGCTCGACCTCGGGCAACACCTCGTGAGCGGGCGCGCGATCGATGCCGGCCCGCTCGCCAACTCGCGTGCGCTCGAAGGGATCACCGCGGTGATCGTCCACGTGAACCGCAAGTACCAGGTGGTCGCGGGTTTGAAGCTCACGGGCTTTGGCGACTGAGCTGCGAATCGTCCCGCTGGAGGGGATTCCGGAGGTCGCCGAGGGCGACGACGTCGCCGAGCTCGTCGTCCGGGTCGTCGAGCTGGAGGACGACGACGTCGTCGTCCTGGCCCAGAAGATCGTGTCGAAGGCCGAAGGCCGCGTCCTGCGCCTCGACGCCATCGACCCCTCGGAGCGCGCACTCGAGCTCGCAGGCGACCTCGATCCGCGCCGCGTGGAGGCGATCCTGCGTGAGTCGGTCGAGATCGTCCGCGTCCGCCCGCCGCTCGTGATCGCCGAGACGCGGCACGGATTCATCTGCGCGTCGGCGGGCGTCGACTCGTCGAATGCTCCGGAGCAGGGGATGCTCGTATTGCTCCCGGAAGATCCCGACGCGTCGGCCGCGCGAATCCGCGAGCGGATTCGCGAGCTCACCGGGCGCACCGTCGGCGTCCTCGTCACCGACTCGTTCGGACGGCCGTGGCGGCAGGGGACGACGGACGTCGCGATCGGCGCAGCGGGGCTGCCGGTCATCCTGGACCTGCGCGGCCGGCGCGACCGCGTCGGCTACGAGCTGCACGCGACGATGATCGCGGTCGCGGACGAGATCGCCGGCGCGGCGGAGCTCGTGATGGGGAAGGTCGAAGGAATCCCGGGCGCGGTCGTTCGCGGGCTTCACCTGAGAGGCGAAGGCCGCGCGCGCGACCTGGCGATGCCGGCTGAACGGGACCTCTTCCGCTAGCCGTTCAATGGAATGCGCACCTTGTGCAGCGGCTGCCCGTTCTCCGCCGACGGCTCGAAGGCCTCCAGCCAGCGCGGCGTCACTCCGTCCGGGAACGTCAGCGTCACGTCGTACGTGCCTCGCGTTCCGGAGCCGGACGTCGCCGTCACCACCTTCTGCAGGAGCTGCCGGCCCGCAGCGTCGAGCAGCCGGACGTCGAACGTCGCCTCGAACGTGTTCGCCGTCCCGCGCACATGGAGCGGGCTCGACACCGCCTCGTGCGGCAGCGGGGACTCCACGAGGATCGCCGGCGTGACGTCCTCGAAGTCCGGGCGCATCAGCGGCTTCGTGTCGCCGATCGACCGCCCGGCCCTGACGCCTCGCACGGTCGGAAACTGCGTCAGCGTGTAGACGATCTGCGCAAGACCGGCGCGCGGCAGCTTCGGGACGTCGACGATCGCAATCCCGTTCACGAGCGTCACCGCGCCCGGAGACGCGTTCGCCGGCACTGCCGTCGTCAGCCCGTCGGCGCGATCGACGCCGTTCGGCCCCGTGAAGAGCTCCTCGAGCGACGCGAACGCCACGGCCTGCGTCTGGGGCACGTCGCGCGCGACGGGCGCGACCTTGCCGTCGCGTAGGAAGTAGACGCGGACCACCATCGTCGGCACGCGGGGGACGGTGGTCGTCTCCGCTGTCGTGGTCGTCGCGGTCGATCCCGTGGGAGGCGGCGGCGTTGCCCGGTGCGAGGATTTCCCGCAACCCGCGGCGACGATCGCGACGAGAGCGAGCGGGAGCAGCAGCGAGCGCACGGAGAAGACTTCCGCGCGACAGCAGTAGGCTCCTCCCCGTGGACGACCGCGCACGCCCGTTGCTCGAGCGCGACGTCGATCCCGATCCGCTACGCCAGTTCGAGACGTGGTTCCGTGAGGCCGGAGCCGCAGTGCGAGCGCCCGAAGCCATGGCCGTCGCGGCGGCCGCGGCGACCGGTGCGCCGTCCGTGCGCATGGTCCTCCTGAAGGGCTTCGACGAGCGAGGCTTCGTCTTCTTCACCGGCTACGACAGCCGGAAAGGTCGAGAGCTGACGGCGAATCCGCAGGCCGCGCTCCTCTTCTACTGGGACCCACTCGGGCGACAGGTGCGAATCGAGGGTCTGACCGAAGGCGCCTCGCGCGGGGAGAACGAGCGGTACTTCCACTCCCGCCCGCGAGCGAGCCAGATCGCGGCGCTCGCGTCGCAACAGTCGCGCCCGCTCGCGAGCCGCGAGACGCTCGACGCGCGCGTCGCAGCACTGACCGCCGAGCTCGAGGGACGCGACGTCCCGCTCCCCGACGCGTGGGGCGGCTTCCGGCTGCGGCCGGACTCGTACGAGTTCTGGCAGCACCGCGAGGACCGGCTGCACGATCGCCTTCGCTACTCCCGCGACGGGGACGGTTGGACCGTCGAGCGGCTCTCGCCTTGAGGAAAGAGCGCCGCCAACTCGTCGGCCTCGGCCGGTGAGAGCTGCAGCTCCGCGGCAGCCGCCGCCGCCCGGACATGCTCTGGACGACGCGGGCCCGAAACGAACGCCGTCAGGTCGGGCTGCGCAAGCAGCCAGGCGTGCGCGAGCGTGCCCATGTCCGTCCCTCGCTCGGCGGCGACACGCGCGAACGCCTCGAGTGCGTCGAAGACGCGGTCGTCGAGGAACGCCCCGTACGGGCCCGGCCGCAGCTCCATCCGCGAACCGGTCGGCGGCGTCTCACCTCGCCGATATTTGCCGGTGAGCCAACCGCCGGCGAGCGGGCTGAAGGCCTCGTACCCGATGCCGTGCTCGCGGCAGAGCGGCAGCACCTCCTCCTCGTCGCCGCGATCGAGCAGCGAATAGGAGTTCTGCACGAGCGCGGGCTCGCCGACCGCGAGCGCCGCCCGCAGGTCGTCGGCCGTGACGTTGCTCACCCCGTACGCGCGTATCTGTCCGCGGTCGACGAGCTCCTCGAATGCGCCGATCGTCTCCTCGACCG
>VAYM01000010.1 GCA_005884945.1 Actinomycetota bacterium
GTGGTCGGTCGAGTAGCTGAAGAACGTGCCGGGATGCGAAGTCGGGTCGGTGTTGTCGATCTCGCTCCAGACGGCGTAGACGTTGCCGGCGTCGTCGACTGCTGCGGCCGGGAACACGTTGTCGGTCCGCATCGTCGGAATCCCGGTGTTGTGGACGAGGTGATCCGTCCACGTCACGCCCTGGTCGGTCGAGACCGCCATCCACACGGCGTCGAGTGCGTTTCCGTTGACGTTGTCGGAGGGCGTGCCGCCGGCGGAGTAGATCTGGTACAGCGGGTGCGTGTGCTGGTCGACGACGATGCCTCCCGTCTTGTTGTTCAGCGGGAGCGCGGCGGCATAGGCATCCGGCTGCGCGGGGTTGATCACGTTCGTCGATACCGGCAGCCACGTGAGACCGCCGTCGACCGACCGCGTCACGACGATCGTGTTCCCTGCTCCGACGTCGTGCACCGACTGGTAGATCGTCAGCGGGCCGTCGTTGTCGTACCACTGGCGGTCGACGGGTGAGAACGGCCCCGATGACGGAGTCGTGATGTCGAAGTGGTGTCCTTGATCCGCCGACTGGAAGTTGTTGGTCTGCGAAAGCATGAGGCTCGAGACGTTGAGGAGGTTCGTCTCGCAGCTCGAGGCGAGGTCGATGTCGCCGCCGCCGAGGCCGACGCCCGGATCCTCGTCGTGGCCGGGGCCAACGCCCGGAACGGGCGGCGCATCGGGCTGACCGAGATACTCGTAGTGCGAGCTGTCGTACGGCGGGAACACACGCCACAGGTCGACGCCCGCCGGGACGCCCCGGATCGCGCCGGGGAAGACGTTTCCGAGCGTGTCGACCCGCACGCTCGGCTCGACGTCCTGCACGCCGAAGACGAACGGATTCGTCGGATTGTTCAGCTGGAAGACCTGACCGAACGACGCCGCGCCGGCGCTACTCGACGCGAGCAGCCCGAGTCCCGCCGCCGCAACGGCGAGCCCCACGAACAGAGACATGCGTTTCATCCGACTCCTCCTAGTCACCGGCTTGGATGCAATTCGCGGCTTCGGCGAGAGCGCGCCTCAACTCGATCCGTTCGCCCGCCTCGAGCGATCGGTCGCGCAGCGCAGGAGCCATCTGCTCGGCCCGCTCGCGCAACGCGCCGAGCGATTCCTCGAGGCAGTCGACGGTCGGCTCGTTTGCGCTTGCAAACGAGCGATGGTCGTCGACCCACTCGAGCACCGTGTGTCCGTCCTCGGCCGCGCGTTCGAGCCTCTCAGCGGCACGCCCGTCGTGCCGAAGCATCAACGCGATGAAGGTGAGCTTGATCTCGCGCACGGTCGGCTGCTCGAGCGCGCGCAGCTCATGCGCCTGCTTCATGCGCGTGGTTGTGTCCGCGGCCTTACTCGACGCGCAGCCCGCAGCAACCAGAGCAACGGCCGCCACCACCAACGAACATCGCACCTGCACTCCGACCTCCCGACGAACGGGAGAGTTCTGTGCCGTTCGCTCAGAAACGAAACGTGACGTGCGCCACTTTGGTTGACTGGTCAGTCAACTCGGGGTTGCGTAGCCTCGCATCCCGTCGAGCAGCTGTGCGAAGAACCGGTCGGCGAGCTCGTCCGTGTCGTCTCCGGGACGGAGCCACGTGTACGCCCAGTTCGCCGCCGACAGCGCAAGCAGCGTCGCGGTCGCGTCGTCGAGGTCCGTTCGCAGCTCGGCGAGCTCGCGTCCCTCGCGGAACAGCGCGCGGAACCGCTCTTCGTAGCGGCGCCGCTCGGCGACGAACTCGTCGCGGCGTTCGCCCTCGAGGTAGCGCCACTCGCGCACGAACACGGTCGCAACGTCGAGCTGCTCGGCAACGACGCGGAGATGCGCGCGCAATGCGAGCCGGATCTTCTCCGTCGCGGGTAGCCCGTCCGGCACATCGTCGAGAGCGGCGTGGAACGCCGCGGCGCCTTCGCGTGCGACCTCCCAGAGCAGGTCCTCCTTCGATCGGATATGGGCGTAGAGCGAGCCCTTCTGGACGCCCATGGCCTCCGCGAGGTCGCCCGTCGACGTCCCGTGGTAGCCCTTCTCCGCGAACAGCCGAGCCGCCTGGCGAATGAGCTCGTTTCGTCTGGTCGCCACGTTCGGTACCCTAACGACCGTTAGGGTCATGGACGAGCAGAGATTCCTCGAGTACGTGCAGTCCGGCGGGCAGGTCGAGACGACCGACCGGATGCCCGACGACTACCGCTCGAAGCTCGTCAAGTTCATCGAGATGCACGGCAACTCGGAGCTGATGGGCGTCCTGCCGGAGCGCGAGTGGATCCTGCGCGCGCCGACGCTCCAGCGGAAGCTCGCCCTCACTGCGAAGGTGCAGGACGAGGTCGGCCACTCGCAGCTGATCTACCGCGTCGTCGAGGACCTCGGCAAGCCGCGCGAGCAGTGCCTCGCCGACCTGATCTCCGGCAAGTCGAAGTTCCACAACGTCTTCCACTACCCGACGAAGACGTGGGGCGACGTCGGCGTGATCGCCTGGCTCGTCGACGCGGCGGCGATCATCTCGCAGAAGGCGTTGCTCAAGTGCTCCTACGCGCCCTACGCGCGCATCATGAAGAAGATCTGCTGGGAGGAGTCGTTCCACATCCTCCACGGCCGCGACGTCGTGCTGACGATGATGAACGGCACCGACGAGCAGCGCGAGCTCGTGCAGGAAGCGCTGAACCGATGGTGGGGACCGCTGATGCAGTTCCACGGCAACCCCATTTCCAAAGAGGACGACCCGATGTATATCTGGCGGATCAAGTCGCAGGGGAACGAGGAGGCGCGTCAGCAGTTCCTCGACGGGTACGTGCCGCAGATCTGGGAGCTCGGCCTGACGGTTCCCGACCCGAAGCTGCGCAAATCGGACGACGGCGTGTGGGAGTACAGCGAGCCCGACTGGGACGAGCTCAAGCACGTCGTCACCGGCCACGGCCCGAAGACGCAGGAGCGGCTCGAGTTCCGTCGGAAGTTCCTCGAGCAGGAAGCGTGGGTGCGCTCAGTCGTGCTCGCGGAAGCAGCTTGATCTTCGAGGTCTTCCGCCAGGAGAAAAAAGGCGCGGCGTTCGCACACGCCGGGTCGGTCGAGGCGCCCGACGCAACGTTCGCGCACGCATATGCGCACGAGCAGTACGGGCGGCGGCAGGAGTCGGAGGCGCTGTGGGTCGTTCCGCGCGACGCGATCCACGAGGTGCACGACTTCCACGACGAGCTGCACCAGACGTACCACCGCGTCGACGGCTATCCGCTGAAGGAGAAGCTGCGCCTGGCACGAGAACGTGCCGGAGGAACCGCGAAAAGTGTTGACGCACTTTCCGCGGGTGGGGGTTAGGACATCGCTTCGCTCGTCGAGATGAGTGAGAAGGTTCAGAAGATCGTGGAAATCGCCGACGACGAGCTGATCCTCGGCTGGCGCGACTCCGAGTGGACCGGGATCGCGCCGTCGCTCGAGGAGGACGTTGCATTCTCGTCGATCGCGCAGAACGAGATCGGCCACGCGCGCGCGTTGTACGAGCTCGCCGCCCGGGAGCTCGGCACGGATGCCGACACGCTCGCATTCGATCGCGATCCCGGCGAGTACCTGAGCGCGCCGCTCGTCGAGGAGCGGCGGATGGACTGGGCGCACACGATTGCGCGCCATTTCCTCTACGAGACGGCGGACGAGATCCGGCTCGCCGCGTTGAAGGACTCCGACGACGCGGAGGTTGCCGGTCTCGCAGCGAAGATGGACCGCGAGGAGCAGTACCACCGGCTCCACGCCCGGATGTGGCGGGACCGGTTGCAGGACGAGCCGCGCTTCGTCGACGCGCTGGAGGAGCTGTGGCCCGCCGCGGTCGCCGTGCTCCCGGAAGAGCTGCGCCCGCAGATGAGCGAGCGCCTCCAGCTGGACCTCCCAAGCAACAGTCTGTTGCGAGGTTTCGAAAGGGGCTCGCACTCCGAGGAGCTGCGTCCCCTCTTGGACGAGATGACGATGGTCCGCCGCAGCGTCCCGGGTGCGACGTGGTGACGGAGTCGCAGGTCTGGGACGCGCTCGCCGAGATTCCCGACCCGGAGATCCCCGTCGTCTCGCTCGTCGACCTCGGAGTCGTGCGCGACGTCGCGGTCGAGGACGGCACGGTGCGCATCGACTTCACGCCGACGTTCCTCGGTTGCCCCGCGCTCGAGGTGATGCGCGACGTCATGGCCGAGCGCGTGCGCGCGCTCGGTGCGGAACCCGATGTCAGAGTCGTCCTCGACGACTCGTGGTCAACGGACAAGATCACGCCCGGCGGCCGCGAGAAGCTACGCACATCCGGCTTCGCGCCGCCCGCACCGCGGTCGGCCGGGACGACGACCTCGCTCGTCCAGCTGAACAGCTCGGCGTTCCGGTGTCCGTATTGCGGTTCGACCGACACGAAGCTCGAGAACCTCTTCGGCCCGACGCCGTGCCGCAGCGTGCGCTACTGCAACGCGTGCCGGCAGCCTTTCGAGCAGTTCAAGACGATCTAGCCGCGTTGAACACGATCGTCTGCTTCGGGGACTCGAACACGTGGGGCTTCGTGCCCGGCTCGGACTGGGGGCGCTACCCGCGGGAGGTTCGCTGGCCTGCCAGGCTCGCTAGGGCGCTCGCGGACGAGGTCGAGGTGATCGCCGAGGGCCTGAACGGACGCACCGCCACGATCGAGAGCCCGGTCGCGGAAGGCCGCAACGGGCTGCCGTACCTCGTGCCGTGCCTGCGGTCGCACGCGCCGGTCGACCTCCTCGTCGTCTACCTCGGCACGAACGATGCGTACTGGCTCGAGCCGATCATGGTCGCCGGGTCGATCGGCCGGCTGGTCAAGGTCGCGCGCGCGGCCGAGGCGGGGCCAAATCGAGGCGCCCCGGACGTGCTCGTCGTCTGCCCGCCGCCGTTCGGCGGGCACGTGCTGGCGCCTGCGTTCCGAGATGTCTGCGACTTGCTCGGCTGCGAGCTCCTCGCCGTCGCCGCAGCCGTCGAGGAACGCGTGCGGCGAATGCTGGCCTGAGTGGCGACACAGCAGCCGGATCCCGATGGCCGACCCCCGCGAGCTGCTCACCGAGACCGGCTTCGCCGATCTCCGGACGGTGACGAAGGTCCTCGTCCTGGCCGAGGGAGATACTTCCGGCGGTCGATGAGGCAGGCTGCCCTCGCACTTCTCACGGTGCTCGTGCTCGCTGCGTGCGGCGGCGGCGGGGGCGGCTCGTCGCGTCTGTCGAAGTCGGAGTTCGACGCGAAGGCGAACGCCGTCTGCGACAAGTACGAGAAGAAGATCAAGGCGGTTCCGCAGCCCAGCGGGACCAAGGACATCGTGAGCTACATCGACAAGGTGCTGCCGATCCTCGACGAGGGAACTGGAAAGCTCGACGAGCTGAATCCCCCGAAGGACATCGAGTCCACCGTCGACGAGTGGCGGAGCATCCAGCACCAAGAGGTCGACGAGGCCAAGAAGCTGAAGGAGGCCGCAAAGAAAGGCGACCTCGCCGAGGTGACGAAGATCGCAGGGGAGACGGCGGCGAGCAACAAGCGCGGCAACCAGCTCGCGCTGCAGATCGGCGCGACGACCTGCGCAGCGGACTGACGCACAGCTAGCGTTCGACCATGCACGTGCGCATCAGCTACTGCGTCCGCTGAAGCTACGAGCCTCGGGCCGCGAGTCTCGCGGCCGCGATCGAAGCGGCGACCGACGCCACGACGGAGCTCGTGAAGGGCGACAAGGGCCAGTTCGACGTGGAAGCGGACGGGCGGCTGATCTTCTCCAAGTGGGAGACGCACCGCTTCCCGGAGACGGAGGAGATCCTCACTGCCCTCTAGTCGACGCCGAGCTTCGGCGCGTGCGGTGTGACGAGCAGGACGTAGGCGAGCACCTCGACCTGGTAGCGGACGCAGAAGGCGCCCAGCTCGCGCAGCCCCTCGGTCGTCCGGCCGCGCGTGAGTGCCACGAACCACGCGGCGACCCCGGTGACCGAGAGCACGACGCCGAGGACGCTGCCGAGCACGAGCGACGGCACGGCGAGCAGGATGCGGAACAGCGCGACGATCCGACCCTGCGGGAGACGCGAAGCGGCGAGCTGCACCGGGTGGACGTCGCGTCGGCGCGGGTTCGGGAACCGGCCCGAGACGAGGTGCCACCACGCCGCCACCTGCGCGGAGTAGCGCACGTAGCCGCGCAGAAAGCGATGCAGCGGGCGCGGCGTCCGTCCGCGCACGAGCGTTGCGAGCCACGCGACCAGGACCGCCGGCAACGCGAGCACGGTCCACGCCGCGAGGACGATCGCAGGCAGGATCGCGAGGACCAGACGGAACAGGACGGCGAGCCGGCGGCGATGCAGGTCGGTGTCGAACGTCATCCGTGCCCGCTCGTCCACGCAGGTACCGTAACGCCGTGCGCCGCATGCTCTTGCTCGCGGCCTGCGCCCTGCTCGCCGCGTGCGGGAGCAGCGGCGAGAAGCGCCTGTCGAAGGACGAGTACGCGCGGCGCGCAGATGCGATCTGCACGCAGTTCAACCGCCGGCAGCCGTCCGCGCCGAACCTTCAGAACGTGACCGTCAAGCAGGTCGAGCGGCTTGCGGCCCAGACGATCCCGCTGCTCGACCGCACGATCGCCGACCTGCGCCGGCTGGCGCCGCCCAAGGACGAGCAGACCCTCGCGGATCGGTGGATCGCGTCGCTGCGCCGCCTGCGTGTCGACGCGGCGAACATTCGAGACCGCGCACACGCGAACGACCTCGCGGGCGTGGGTGCTCTCGTCGGGCCGTCGCAGCAAGACGAGCATTCCGCCGAGCAGCTCGCGGCACGGCTCGGCACGAAGGTCTGCAGCAGGCCGTCTTAGGTCCTTTGTCGCGACTCGGATTGTGTCGACCGGTCGGTTCAGACGGACGCGCGGGCAAAGCCGGCCCGTCCTGCTGGCGGCACCGCAAGCGGCGCCTTAGGTCCCGGTGAAGTTCGGCGGGCGTTTCTCGAGGAACGCCGCGACGCCCTCGCGAAAGTCCGCCGTCTGCGTCGCCGCCGTCTGCAGCTGCGCCTCCCAGTCGAGCTGCTCCTCGAGCGTGGCGTTCGGCGCGCGATCGAACAGACGCTTCGTCATGCCGACTCCGCGCGTCGGCAGCGCGGCGAGCTCCGCGGCGAGCGCCGCTGCACGTTCCGGCAGGCCGTCGGCCTCGACGACCTCGGCGACGAGACCCCACGCGTGTGCTTCGGCTGCGGTGAGCCTGCGGCCGGAGCTCATCCACTCGAACGCACGCACCGGGCCGAGCAGGCGC
>VAYM01000011.1 GCA_005884945.1 Actinomycetota bacterium
CCCGTCGAGCCCGTGGAGTGCGACGATTTGTCCCCTCCAGGCGACGTCGATTCTGCCGATGACTTGTACGGGAGGCAGCCGCCTCTGGAAGCAGAATGAATTTCCCGATGGAGCTAGTCCAGCCGCTCGAAGGTGTCGCCGAACACTCGCCGCTCGCGCGCGCGCGCCTCCACCGGCAGCTGACCGTCGAGGAGACCGCACGGCGCGCGGGGATCTCCGAGGAGTGCGTGCGCTGGCTCGAGGAAGGACGCGTCTACCGGTTTCCGTCGCCGGACGACGCGCTGCTGGCGGCCTTGCTCTATGCGACCGCGCTCGGCATCGACAACCGTGAAGCGCGCGAGCTCGCAGGGCTTCCTGTTCCGGCGACGCCGGTCGAGCGGAGTCCCATGCCGCGGCTGGTCGTGCTCGGAGTGATCCTCGTCGCACTCGTGGTCGTCGCTGCGGTCGTGCTGATTCCGCACGGTGGCAACGGCGCGGCGAAGAGCGCAGCGAGCAACGTCGCGCTCCCGCCCCCGTGGCGCGTCGACGTGAACGTCCTCAACGGCAGTGGGGACATCAACTACACGCGCCAGGTCGCAAGCAACGTGCAGGCACTCGGGTACAGCGTCCAGCACGTGGGTCGCGCGGACAACTTCAGCTATCCGCAGACGGCCGTGTACTTCCCGCCGAACTGCGAGAGCCTCGCGCTGCGGCTCGCGAAGCAGCTCGGCGTCGCGACGAAGCCGCTCCCCGGCGGCTCGGGCTCGTGCAGGCTCTGGGTGATCGCAGGCCCGGCGCGCGGGCCAGGCGAATAACTACATGAGCGGGGTTCGCAGGTCCGCGAGCTTCTGCTTCAGCTCGACCGGCATCGGCTCGATCACCGCTTGGTGCACGAACTGTCGCAAGTGCTCCTCGAAGCGGTAGCGCTTCCGGCAGTACGTGCACTCGTTGAGGTGCGTCTCAGCCTCCGCACGTTCCGCGTCTGTGAGGACGCGGTCCATGTACGGCTGCATCCACTGCTCGCACTCGTCGCAGTTGCACATCAGCTTTCACTCCCGACCGCTGATTCCGCCATTGCCTTTTTCAGGATACGCCGACCTCGATGCAAACGTGACATAACCGTTCCAACGGGGACGTCGAGGATCTGCGCCGCGTCGGCGTAGGTGAAGTCTCCGATGTCGACGAGGACGATGACGTCGCGGAAGTCGTGCGGCACCTCGGAAAGGGCGCTCACGACGTCATTCTGCGACAGCCGCTGGACGACGCGCTCCTCGTCGGGGACCCCGTCGTCGGGCTGGCGCTGCACGCGCCGACCGCGATCGATGTTGAGGTTCGTCAGGATGCGCAGCAGCCACGCGCGGAGGTTCGTCCCGGGCGTGAACGAGCGCCATGACCGAAAGGCGCGTGCGTACGTCTCCTGCACTAGGTCCTCGGCCTCCTCGCGGGAGCCGACGAGATGTCGCGCGACTCGATAGACCTGATCTGAGAGTGCAAGAGCGTCCTCCTCGAACCGCACGCGGTCGCGTGCTTCGGTTGCCAGGCGCCGAGCGTCGGGTTCCCGGGTCGTCTCGCTCATCGGGGCCACCCTAGCAAGGCACTTGATGAGTCAAACGATTGCTTGCGCTCATGCATTCCTGGGTACTGAAACGGCGATGGCAGACCACACGCAAGACGCCGAGGAGAAACGCGCGAAGATCCGCGAGCAGCTGTCCGAGCCGCCCGAGGCCGAGGAGGAGGAACAGCGTGACGAGGCGAGCCTGGCACCGCCCGGCCACCTCGGCGAGCGGATGAACGAAGGCGACCGGAAGGTCTAGACCGGCTCGAGCTCGCGGAACCCTCCGCGCGCCATCTCCGCGAGGATCGTCTCGCGGCTCGTCCGTTCGTCGTCCCAGGCGAGCGCGACCTGGCCCATGAGGTTCGCGTTCGCGGCCTCGAGCCCTTCGTGGCCCTCGAGGACCTTGGCGAGCCGCATGACGCAGCGCTCGCAGCGGATACCGCTCACCTGGATCGTCTCCCGGCGGATCACGACTGGACCCTAGTGCGGGCGACCAGGTCGGCGCAGACCGCTCGGAGGTCCCCGCTCTTCCGGCCGACCTCGAGCTGACGGTCGGCCTCGCAGGTCCGCCCGTCGAACCCGGCCGCGTCCACGGGCAGATCTCTGAGCAGCTCCTCGACGGACACCGCCTCGTCCCGATCGGGATGGATCAGCTTCCCGTGCGGCCCGAAGCGGGACGCGGCCCAGCGGTTCTGCATGTACACGGCGCGCTCGCCCGGGTCGAACGGTCGCGCGGGCGCCTCGATCGCCCAGGCGCACAGGTCGCGCAGCAGCCGGACGAGCGCGGTGGTCGACGCGAGCGCCGTCGGCTGGTCGGGAGTCCGGATTTCCAGGGTCCCGAACCGAGGATGCGGCCTCACGTCCCACCAGAAGCTCGTGTAGTCCCCGGCGAGCCCGCTCGCGATGACTCGGTCGACGACTGCCTCCCACTCCGCGTACGTGCGCACCGCCGGCGGAGCGCCGTGGCGCGGGAGGAAGCCGAGGACTTCCGCGCGAATCGAGCACATCCCGGTCTCCCGGCCTTCGAAGTACGGCGAGTTCGCCGACAGCGCGAGCACGAGCGGCAGCCAGGGGAGGATCGTCTCCATCACGCGAAAGCAGGTGTCGGCGTCGGGCATCCCGATGTGGACGTGGAGGCCGCTGACACCCTGACGGCGCGCAGACGGGCCGGCGTACTCGACGAAGTCGCGGTACCTGTCCATCGGCGCAATCGGCTGATCCTTCGTGATGCTCGTCGGGTGCGATCCGGCCGCTGCGATCGCGAGGCCGTTGCGTTGCGCGATGTCCTCCGCCGCGACCCGTAGATGCTCGATCTTGTCCACCGCGTCCTCGACGGTGCGACTCAAGTCGCTCGTGAGCTCGACGACGGACGCGTGCAACTCCGTCTTGAGAACGCCCGGCAGCGTCAATCCCTCTGCCTCTTCCACCAGCGTCGCGACCGCGGGCGCGAGCTCGAGCGTGTCGGCGTCGAGGATCCAGACCTCCTCCTCGACTCCGACCGTGAGCGTCCTGCCGAAGTTCTGCTCGATCAGGGCGCGCGGACTCCGTGAACGGGCCCGCCGGCCGCCTCCCACGCGTAGTACGAGGCGCTCGGTCCGTACGACGTCGCGTACTCGGCGATCCGTGGATTGCGGCCGACTTCCTTCGCGCGTGCGGCATGTCGGAGCAGATTCGGATCGTCAGACTCCTGCCACACGAGAATGAGGTGCGCCGCGGTCATGAACTCGGCGACGAACGTGCATCCCTTGGCGGGACACGGAAACGGATCGGTCTTCACGCAGAACCAGCCGCCGTGGTCCGCGCTGTCGTCTCCAGTCCAGAGCTCCTCGTCGGCGGCCGGCTCTTCCTCGAAGAGGCCGGCGCGCCCCGGCTGGAAGCGACCCTGCTCCACTCGGAAAAACTAGCGGCTCATCGCATCTCTACTTCGGGCATTCTGGGAACCGGGTCCGGGAGTTCGGTCCGCCGCCGCAGTCGGGCCGGGCGCGTGCGCGTTTTGGCGCGCACACCGGGCCCACTGATCTGGTCAGTCCGTTCCGAGCGACAGCCGGTCGGCGAGCCAGGCGGCCTGGCGCGATCGCTCGCGCTCGTACTCGATCGGCCCGCCGGCGCGCTCGGCCGCACGCGCAGCGGCGAACGCGGCGAGCGGGACGCGTCCCGTGGCGAGGTGGCGCTCGATGTCGCCGACGTAGCCGCCGAGAACGGCGACCGCGCCGAAGCGTGTTCTCGTGCGGCTGAGGACGGAGGCGCCGAAGTCCTGCCGGGCGGCTTCGTTCCACGCCTCGACACGGCGCACGAGACGCCCGCGCGGCGCGACCACCTTTCGCGGATGCGCAACGACGTCCCCGTCGAGCTCGATCTCCCACAGCTCGGGCCCCAGCCAGAACGGGAGGTCGCCGATCCGGCACGCATGAATGCCGAGCCGGCAGACGTCGGCGGACCCGGCCTCGACCCACGCGCCGACGGGCCAGCGAAACCCGGCGAACGGCGAGACCGCGCCGTCGGCGAGGAACTTGTAGGCGTTCACGCGGGGCTCCAGCCGCGGAACGCCGCGAGCAGCTCGTCCTGGAGCCGGGACGGGATGTGCTCGGGCTCGAGCCGTCGGGTGAGCGCGATCGTTTCGCGCATCTGCCCGAGATACGTCGAGCAACCGTCGCAGAACACGAGATGCTCCTCGACGCGCTCGCGATCCGCATCGCCGAGCGCGTCCTCGAGATACGCGGTGACGATCTCGACGACCTGCGCGCACGTGAGCTCTTGGTCCAGTCTCATGCCAGGTACTCCTCGAGCGCCCGTCGCACCTTGCTCCTCGCGCGGTGCAAGAGCACTCGTTGATTGGTCTCGCTGATGTCGAGGGCGTTACGGACGTCTTCGGCGTCGAAGCCTTCGACGTCCCGCATCGTCACGACGATCGCCTGATTCGGCGGGAGCTTCTCGATCTCGCGTTCGATCACGGCGAGCGCCTCCGCCGAGAGCAGGCGCCGCTCCGGCTCCCACCGCTGCGGCGGCGCGGCCCAGTGGCCGGGGAATCGCGAATCGTCGCCGAGGAAGCGGTCCGCGTCGACCGCGCCTTCCTCGTCCTCGCCCGCGAGGGCGGAGAACGGGATGCTGCGGCCCTCGCGCACGGCGCGCGTCTTCGCCGTGTTGGTGAGGATCCGGTAGATCCAGGTCTTCAACGACGACCGTCCCTCGAAGCGGTCGATCCCGTTGAGGACGCCGACCCAGGCGTCCTGCACCACGTCTTCCGCGACTGCGCGGCTCGACACGAACATGCGCGCCACGCGCAGCATTCCCGGGCTGTACTCCTGCACGAGCTGCATGAACGCCGACTCGTCGCCGGCGCGCAGCGCGTCGACCAGACGGCGCTCCTCGAGTGTCGACGCCTCCACCGCCCGACTGTAACGAGTTACACGTCGAGCTCGAGCGTGCGGACGCCGCGGAAGTCGATCCAGACGCGCGCGTCGTCGGTGACGATCTTCACCAGCGCGTTGTCGCAGTGCGGACAGCGCAGCACGATTCCCGCCCCGCGGTAGACGTGGACCGCACCGACCGCCTCGCTCGCACCGCACCCGTCGCACGTGCCGACGGCCGTCGTCATCTCGACGGCGAAGATCTCCTGCAACAGCCCTGCGACCGCGTTTCCGTCGAGCATCAGTCCGTTCATCTCATCCTCCCGTCGGGCCGAAGCGTTCGGTCTTGATCGCCTGTGGCTCGTGGCCGAGGGCGACGAGTCCCTCGGCGACCGCCTCGACGAACGGCGTCGGACCGCACACGTACACCTGCGGACGTTGCACTGCCGCCGGGCCTACTTCCCGGAGGAGGTCCGCGTCGACCCGCCGCGAGTAGCCCTGCCAACCCGCCGGCTGCGAGCGCGTCAGCGTGTGGACGACGCTGAGGCCGTCGCCGCTCAGCCGATCGAGCTCGTCGCGGTAGATGACGTCTTCCCAGCTCCGGGACGAGTAGAGGAGCGTCGCCTCGACGTTGCTGTCCGCCGCCGCGCGCCGCCGCAGCATCGCCATCAACGGCACGACACCGGACCCGCCGGCCACGAGCAGGAGCGGTCCGCCGCGCGACGGCTCCCAGACGAAGTAGCCGCCGACCGGACCACGCAGTTCGATCTGATCGCCCGGCTGCAACTCGTCGGCGAGGTACGGCGACACCTCGCCGTCGTCGATCCGCTCGACCGTGAGCTCGACGCGCGAACCGTCGGGCGCGGACGCGATCGAGTAGCTGCGCTGCGCCTGGTACCCGTCCTCGGCGGTGAGGCGCACGTCGACGTGCTGGCCGGGCAGATGGCCGGGCCACGGCGGAACGTCGAACGCGATCGTCTTGACGCGCGGCGTCTCCGGGACGACGTCGACGACCTCCGCGACGAGCCAGGTCAGTCGCCCCAGTACCGCTGCTCGCGCCAAGGGTCGCCGTAGTTGTGGTAGCCGTTGACCTCCCAAAACCCGGGCTCGTCGGCGCTCGAGAGCCGCAGGCCGCGCACCCACTTCGCGCTCTTCCAGAAGTAGAGGTGCGGGACGAGCATGCGTGCGGGGCCGCCGTGCTCGGGGTCGAGCGGCTCGCCACCGTAGGCAAACGCGACCCACGCCTTGCCGCCCGTGACGTCCTCGAGCGGGACGTTCGTCGTATAGCCGCCGTCGCAGAACTGGATCACGTACTCCGCCGAGGTCTC
>VAYM01000012.1 GCA_005884945.1 Actinomycetota bacterium
AGCGCACTCCCTCGAGGCCGAAGGCCGCGATGGTGCGGATCAGGGCCTCCTCGAGGTCCCGAACGTACTTCTTGACGTCCTCGCCGTGGCGGCGCAGGTCGAGGATGGGATAACAGACGAGCTGACCGGGTCCGTGATACGTGGACTTTCCGCCGCGGTTGGTTTCGACGATCTCCACGTCCGCGTCGTCCGGAACGTGCAGCTCGCCTTCCGTCGTTCGCCGTCCCAATGTGATCACCGGCGGATGTTCGAGAAGCACGACCGTCTCGGGGATCGCCCCTTGCGACACCGCACCGGCCAGTGACCGCTGCAACTCCCACGCGTCGCCGTAAGCAACGGTCCCAGGTTCGAGGAGATATGCGCCGCGACTCACGGCGTCATTTCTAATACGCCGACTCGTCCCAGGTCTCGAGCCGGTGGCGCAGGTCGCGCAGGAAACGGCCCGCGAGCGCGCCGTCGACGAGACGATGATCGTAGGTCAACGTCAGATTCATAATCGGGCGGATTGCGATCACGTCGTTACCGACCTCGTCCTGCACGACCCACGGCCGCTTGACGACGGCGTAGGTGCCGAGGATCGCGGCCTGCGGCTGGCTGATCACCGGGGTTCCGTGGAAGGTGCCGTAGCCGCCGGGATTCGTGATCGTGAACGTTCCGCCCTGGACCTCGTCGGGTATCAGCTTCTTGTCGCGTGCGCGCTGCGCGATGTCGGTGACGCCCTTCGCGATTCCGAGCAGGTTCAGCGTCTCGACGTTCTTGAGGACCGGAACGATCAGACCTTTGCCGTCCTGCAACTCGACCGCGAACCCGAGGTTCACATAGTTCCGCGTGACGATCTTGTCGCCACGGATCTCACCGTTGATCCACGGATAGTCGCGCAGCGTGTCCACCACGGCGCGCGCGACGAAGACGAGATACGTCGGATTGACGCCGTACGCGGATTCGTACTCCGACTTCAGCTTCTTGCGGATCTCGACCACCTTCGACATGTCGACCTCGATCGCGCTCGTCACGTGCGCAGCCGTGTCGAGCGAGCGGCGCATGTGTTCTGCGATGCCGCGACGCATGGCCGTCATGGGCTCGAGTTGCTCGCCGGTCTGGACGTGGGCGGGAGCCGCCGCGGGAGGCGGAGGAGCTGCGGGCTTTTCGGCTGGAGGCGGCGGAGCCGGGGCAGCCGCCGGTTCAGGTTGTGGCGGTGGCGCTTGCGCCTGTGGTTGCGGAGCGGGCTCAGGTGTGGGGGCAGGCGCGGGCTGCGGTTCGGCGGCGGGAGGAGCCTGCGTGCCGGACTCGATGTAGTTGAGGATGTCCTTCTTCGTAACGCGCCCGCCTCGACCGGTTCCTTCGACCTGGTTTGGATCGACACCGTGCTCGGAGGCGATGCGCGCGACGACCGGAGACACGAACGTCTTGCCGTTCGAGGTCGCAGCTGCGGCGGCGCGCCCAGGCTCAGGCTCGGGCTCGGCTTGCTCGCTCGGAGCGACGTCGCCGACACCTTCGCTCGCGGCGGCCATCGACGCGTCGGCGGCCGCCTGCGTTGCCGGTTCGGGAGGCGCTTGCGGTTGCGGCGCCTGCGGCTCCGGTGCCGCGCCGTCCCCACTCGGGGCGGCCGCTCCTCCGCCGATCTGGCCGAGCTTCGTCCCGACGTCGACGGTCTCGCCTTCCTGCACGAGGATCTCGGTGAGCGTGCCGCTTGCCGGCGCGGGAACCTCGGTATCGACCTTGTCGGTGGAGATCTCGAGCAGCGGCTCGTCCGCTTCGACCTGCTCGCCCTTCTGCTTCAGCCACTTCGTGATCGTCCCCTCGGAGACGGACACGCCCATCTGAGGCATCACGACATCGACGGCGGTCTCGGTAGCCATTCCTCTCCCTTAATGCTCAGCCAAGTCGCGCAACCCTGCGACCACGTCGTCCACCTGCGGGATGAGCGCCTTCTCGAGCGGAGGTGAGAACGGAAGCGGAGTGTCGGGTGCGGCGATGCGCTTCACGGGTGCATCGAGATCCTCGAACGCCTCTTCCGCGATCGTCGCGGCGATCTCGGCGCCGAAGCCGCCCGTGCGCGTGTCCTCGTGCAGGACGAGCACCTTCGACGTCTTGCGCACGGACTCGAGCACCGCCGCCTTGTCCCACGGCATCACCGTGCGCAGGTCGACGATCTCGACGGACACGTCGTCCAGTTGCTTCGCCGCCTCCTCGGCGGTGTAGACCATCGCGCCCCACGTGATCACGCTGATGTCCTCGCCTTCCTGGTGCACGCGCGCCTTCCCGATCGGAACGGTGTAGCGCTCCTCGGGCACCTCCGCCTTGATGCGCCGGTAGAGGTGTTTGTGCTCGAAGTAGAGGACGGGGTTGGGGTCCTCGATCGCACTGATCAGCAGCCCTTTCGCGTCCTCGGGCGTCGCGGGGCACACGCACTTCAGTCCCGGGATGTGCGCGAACGACGACTCGGGATTCTGCGAATGGAACGGCCCGCCGGAGAAGCCGCCGCCCGACGGCAGCCGAACGACCATCGGCACGGGGGTTCCCGCGCGCCATCTCTGCTTCGCCGCGACGGTAACGAGCTGGTCCCACGCGCAGGAGATGAAATCTGCGAACTGCATCTCGGCGACCGGCCGCATGCCCATGATCGCCGCGCCCGTGCACGCGCCGACGATCGCCGTCTCCGCAAGCGGTGCGTCGATCACGCGCCAGTGGCCGAACTCCTCCTGGAACCCGAGCGTCACCTTGAACGCGCCGCCGTAGACGCCCACGTCCTCGCCGATCACGAACACGCGCTTGTCGCGCCGCATCTCGGTGCGGAGACCGTCGGAGATCGCCTGCAGGTACGTCAGTTCGGCCATTACTTGTGGTGGGGCGTGTCGAGATCTTCCGGCGAGGCGTACACACCTTCGAGCAACTGCGGCGCCTCCGGCAGCGGCGACTCCTCAGCGCGCCGCAGCGCCTCGTTGAGGGTCCGCTTGACCTCGGACGCGATCTCGTCCTCCTCCTCGTCCGTCATGTCGGCGTTCTCGCGCAGCCAGGTGCGGAAGCGCTCGAGCGGATCGGACTTCGCCCATTCCTCGAACATCTGCTTGGGGACGTAGAAGGCGTCGTCGTGAACCGCGTGCCCTTCCATGCGCAGCGTCAGCGACTCGATCAGCGTCGGCCCGCCGCCGGCCCGCGCCTTCTCGATCGCGCGCTTCACCTCGCGGTAGACGGCGAGGACGTCGGTGCCGTCGACGACGATCCCCTCGAAGCCGTACGCGTCGGCGCGGTCGGCCACGTGCTCGGTTGCGTACTCGAGATGCGTGGGCGTCGAGTACGCCCACTGGTTGTTGTCGCAGACGAAGACCACGGGGAGCTTGCGGACGCCCGCGAGCGTCATTCCCTCGTGGCAGTCGCCGCGCGCGGACGCGCCTTCGCCGAACCAGGCGACGGCGACGCGCTTCTCCTCGCGGATCCGGAACGCGAGCGCCGCTCCGACGGCGACCGGCAGCATCGCCGGTAGATGGCTGACCATGGCGATGAGCCCGAGCTTGGAGTCCGCCATGTGGACGTTGCCGTCTCTCCCGCGCGTCGGGCCGTCGACGCGGCCCATGTACTGCGCGAAGATCCGCCACGGCTCGACGCCGCGCGTGACGTGGACGCCCATGTCGCGGTGGAGCGGCGTGCCGACGTCGTCCGGCCCCATCGCAGCCGCGACGCCGACCGACGCGGCCTCGTTGCCACGCCCCGTATAGAACGAGCCGGGGATCTTGCCCTGGCGATAGAGGATGTGGCCGCGTTCCTCGATCCCGCGCGTGAGCACCATGTTGCGGTACACCTGGAGCAGGTCCTCACGGTCGAGGCCCGCGTCCCGGACCTCTCGCAGAGAACCGACGGGCTCGGCTTCGCGGGCGATGGCCATGCGGCGGAAACTCTAACGGTCGCGGTTACGATCACGCCCGTGGGCTCGCAGGACGGATTCGCGCACGACAAGTTCCTCGTCGACCAGCTCGTGCGGCCGATCGCCAACCTCTACCGGATCACGCCGCTTGCTGCGGGTGAAGCGCCGGCGGGCGGGCCCGTCGCCTTCGTGCGCCAGAAGAAGCTCGCGATCAAGGAGGACATCCGGTTCTACGCCGACGAGTCCGAGTCGCAGGAGCTGTTCCGGATCAAGGCGCGCACCTGGCTCGACACCGGCGGCTCGCGCTACGACGTCTTCTCGGGCGAGGAGAAGATCGGGACGCTCGACCACGTGCTCGGAAAGTCATTGCTGCGAACGACGTGGCGTGTGCGCGACGCGCAGGAGCAGGAGGTCGCAATCGCGCAGGAGCGCTCGCAGGTAGCGGCGATTGCGCGGCGGGTGGTCGATTTCATCCCGGACTGGGGCGGGCTGATCCCGATCCCGTACAACTTCGACATCCTCGTCGACGACCGCGTGGTCGGCAGCATGAACCGCAAGTTCCGGCTGCGGGATCGCTACGTGCTCGACCTGAGCGGCGATCACGAGCGGAAGATCGACCGCCGAGTCGCCGTCGCGCTCGCGATTGGGCTCGACGCATTGCAGAACCGCTAAGCGTTCCGCGGGGTTTCGGAGCTAGGGTCAGGACCGTGGGGAAGGCTTCTGATTGGCTGCGGGAGGAGCGGCGCAAAGTCCTCGGCGACTGGGCTGCCTTCTGCGTCTCGTGCGGCTCTGTCCGCCGGTGGTTCGAGGAGTTCGAGGCGGACGTTCCCGAGGAGTGTCCCGAGTGCGGCGGTGAGGTGCTACACCGCTGCCGCGCGTGCGACGCGCCGTTCAGGTCGGCGTTCGCCGTGGACTGCGAGGAGTGCGGAGCGACGTTGCGCGCGGCCGAACTTTTCGGTACGCGGATCCGAAAGCGGGTCTGACCCGAAGACCAGAACCCTTGGTGCCCTTCGAATGTCAAGCGCCGCCGCGGACTTCGTCGGGCTACACGCCCCGGGGGTTGACGATCTGCGAGAAGCGGATCACCGTCACCGTGTCGTCCGGCGTCACCTCTCGGTTGTAGAGCTGCGAGAGGAACAACGCCATGTCCTCGGTCCGGCGGATCTCGGGGTTGTCGTGCTCGATCTCCCGCGGGGACAGATCCGCGAGCGTCTTCACCTCGACCTTGTCGATGACCGCGTCGAAGACCTTCTCGCGCGGGCCGAAGCGTGCGCCGACGAGCACCTGGAC
>VAYM01000139.1 GCA_005884945.1 Actinomycetota bacterium
CAGCGTAGCCGCGGCTACGCGCGGATGCGCTCGCCCGTCGGATCGAACAACGGCTCCTCTGCGACCTCGCCCGCGATCCAATCGCCGAAGATCTCGACCTCGACCGGACGGCCCGGGACTGCGTCCTGCGACGGGACGTACGCGTACCCGATCGAGCGTTCCACCGTGTAGCCGTAGCCGCCGCTCGTGACGCGTCCCACGATTCGATCGTCGATCCGCACGGGCTCCGACCCGAGCGCGACCGACCGCGGGTCCGCGAGCACGATGCACGCGAGCCGCCGCTCCGGCTCCGCGCGCTCGAGCAGCGCGTCGCGCCCGATGAAGTCCTTGTTCAGCTTGACCGCGAATGACAGGCCCGCCTCGTACGGCGACTCGTCCGGCGTGATGTCGCTGCCCCACACGCGATAGCCCTTCTCCAGCCGCAACGAGTCGATCGCCTTGTAGCCGCCGGCGACGAGCCCGTGCTCGCGACCCGCCTCCCAGAGGACGTCCCACAGACGCAGCCCGAACTCCATCGGGCAGTAGAGCTCCCAGCCGAGCTCGCCGACGTACGTCACGCGGAGGGCGAGGCACGGCACGGGACCGACGGAGATCTCCCGCGCGCGCATGTACGGAAACGACAGGTCGTCCGGCGTCACCGACGCCACGATCGCTCGGGCCGCCGGCCCCCAGATGCCGATGCACGCGTACTTCGAGGTCACGTCCTCGACGGACACCGAACCGTCATCGGGCGCGTGCTCGCGGGTCCATGCGAGATCGTGCTGCCCGAACGCGGTTCCGGTCACGATGCGAAACCGGTCCTCCGCGATCCGGGTCACGGTGAAGTCGCACTCGATCCCGCCGCGCGGGTTCAGCATCTGCGTGTACGTGATCGCGCCGACGTCGCGTGCGACGCGGTTGTCGCAGAGCTGCTCGAGGAACTCGGCCGCCCCCTCGCCCGCGATCTCGATCTTCGCGAACGACGTCTCGTCGAAGATCGCCGCCGTCTCGCGACACGCCACGTGCTCCGCACCGATCGCCGGCGACCACAACCGACCCGCCCAGCCGCGCGGACGAAGCGACTCGTCCCCGCGCGCAGCGTTCGGCTCGAACCAGTTCGCACGCTCCCACCCCGACTTCTCGCCGAACGCCGCACCGAGCTCGAGCAGTCGCGGGTAGGTCGGCGACACGCGTAACGGACGGCCGGCCGAGCGCTCGTGCCCCGGATACTTCACGTCGTAGTACGTCGAGTAGATCTCGACCGTCCGCGCGAGCGTGTAGTCGCGACCGCGGTAGTGGCGCCCGAAGCGGCGCGAGTCCATCTCCCACACGTCGAGGCTCGGCACGCCCTCGACGATCCACTCCGCGACGAGCTTGCCCATCCCGCCCGCGCCCGCGAGCCCGTGCGCGCAGAAGCCGGCGGCGACCCAGAAGCCGCGCACGTCGGTCGGCCCGAGGATGAACTCGCCGTCCGGGGTGAACGCCTCGGGTCCGTTGATCAGCCGGATGACCTCCATCTCTTCGAGCGCAGGAACGCGGACGAGCGCGTTCGTCATCAGCTCCTCGAAGCGCGGCCAGTCCTCGTCGAGCAGCCGTCCGTTGAAGTCCGCGGGAATCCCGTCGAGCGACCACGGCGCCGGATGCCGCTCGTAGCCGCCCATGACGAGCCCGCCCGACTCGCCGCGGAAGTACACGAGCAGCGACGGGTCGCGCATCGTCGGCAGGTCGAGCGGAAGATCCGCCGGCCGCGTCACGAGGTACTCGTGCGCCATCGGGACTACCGGCACGTTCACGCCCGCCAGGCGACCGATCTCCGCAGCGAACATTCCGCCGGCGTTGACGACCACGTTCGTGTCGATCGCGCCCTTGTCCGTCTCGACGCCGACAACGCGTCCGCGCTCCACGCGCACCGCCGACACACGCGTGTGCGTTGCGACCTCCGCGCCGCCGCGACGCGCTCCTTCTGCGAGCGCAAACGTCAACTGGCTCGGATCGATGTAGCCGTCGGTCGGGAGGTACGCGGCGCCGAGCACGCCGTCCGTGCTCATCGGCGGAAACAACCGCTGCGCCTCCTCTGCCGCGATTAGCTCGAGCGGCAATCCGAACGTCTTCGCCCAGCCGGCCTGCCGGGCGAGCTCCTCCATCCGTTCCTGCGACGAAGCGAGCCGCAGCGACCCGACCTCGTGCCAGCCCGTCTCCAGTCCGACCTCCTCTTCGAGGGAGCGGTACAGGTCGACCGACGCCGTCATCATCTTCGTCAGCGACAACGAACCTCGGAGCTGGCCCACGAGACCGGCCGAGTGGAAGGTCGAGCCGCTCGTCAGGTCGGCGCGCTCGACGAGGACGACGTCGTCCCAGCCGAGCTTCGTGAGCCAGTAGGCAACGCTACAGCCGCCGACTCCGCCGCCGATGACGACCGCACGCGCCTGCGTCCGCATCGCACGAATCTAACCGGCTCGCCGCCTTGACTTCGCCTCCGCGCCGTCGTACAACCGGCCGCGCGGCTCATACCCCCGAGCGAAGGAGGTTTGCATGGCGGAGCCGGTGATCAGGAGAGACGCTGCGGTCGTGGACGACACCGCGCATCTCCATAGCCTGGGCTACGCCCAGGAGCTGTTCCGGTCGATGGGCGGGTTCCAGAACTTCGCGATCTCGTTCACGATCATCTCGATCCTCGCCGGCTGTCTGACCTCGTACACGATCGGGTACAACCAGGGCGGCCCGGTTGCGATCACGTGGGGCTGGCTCATCGTGGGCCTCTTCTGCACGTTCGTCGCGCTCGCAATGGGCGAGATCGCGTCGACGTACCCCACTGCCGGCGGGCTGTATTTCTGGGCGTCGAAGCTCGGTAGTCCGGCCTGGGGTTGGTTCACCGGCTGGTTCAACCTGATCGGTCAGATCGCTGTTACCGCTGCGATCGGGTTCGGGTGCGCGATCTTCATGACCTCGCTCCTCAACCTGCTGTGGAGCTACCCGAACTCGTACGGATGGATCTACTTCACCTACGGGATGATCATCCTCGGCTCGGGGCTGATCAACATGCTCAAGGTGCCGCTTACCGCTGCGCTCAACGCGTTCTCGGCCTGGTGGCACATGGTCGGGGTCGTCCTGATCGTGTTCATCCTCGCGATCGTTCCCGACCACCACCGCTCCTTCGGCTACGTGTTCGGGCAGACGGTCAACAACACCGGCCTCGGCGGGACCGCGACCCACGGGTTCATCTACCTCTACGTCTTCCTCACCGGTCTCCTGTTGGCGCAATACACGATCACGGGATACGACGCGTCGGCGCACATGAGCGAGGAGACCCGGAGCGCGTCGGTCGGCGCCGCATGGGGAATGGTCATGTCGGTCGTCGTGTCCGTCGTCTTCGGGTTCATCCTGCTCGTCAGCGTCACGTTCGTCATCCCGGCGAAAGGCCCGTCCGATACCTCCGCGTTCATCGTCCAGCACATCTGGCAGGACTCGATGAGCAACCGGTGGGCGGAGTTCCTGATCTTCATCGCCGTCGTCGCCCAGTGCTTCTGCACGATCGCGTCCACGACGTCGGCGTCGCGGATGATGTTCGCGTTCTCGCGCGACCGCGCCGTTCCGGGGCATCGGCTGTGGCGCCGGGTGTCGAAGGCGGACCGAATCCCGATCTTCACCGTCTGGGCGATCTGCGTCCTCGCGTTCCTCACGCCGCTGCCGGCGCTCTGGTGGGGCTACGTCGGGTACGCGGCCTCGACGGCGGTGGCGGTCATCGGCCTCTACATCGCGTTCGTGCTACCGATCATCTTGCGGTTGCGAGCCGGGGAATCGTTCGAGCGTGGTGCGTGGCACCTCGGCCGGCACTACAAGTGGATCGACTGGCTCGCGATCGTCTGGATCTTCTTCATCTGCATCGTCTTCCTGCTTCCCGCCTTCCAGGGCGGGATTCCGTTCAAGTCGAACTTCGACTGGCTTCTCTTCAACTACACGCCGCTTCCGGTCTTCGGGGCGTTCCTGCTGTTCGGGGGCTGGTACGTCCTCTCGGCGCGGAAGTGGTTCAAAGGCCCGATCCGGCAGGGAAGCGAAGAGGAGCTCGCGGAGATCGAGCGCGGCTACGAGGCTCCCGCCCGTTAGCCGGACCCCAACATGCGCAGCGCCGCGCGAAAGCGCGGCGCTGCCGCTGTCTCCTGCCCTGCTGCACGACGCCCCACATCGCCTCGCGGAAATCCGACATGAACCGCATGCACGTAAGCGTGGCGGCGTCCCGCTCGTCACGCTCCCCGAAGTAGACGCGCAGCAACTCGTCGTCCTCGTCCGCCCCCAGCTCGTGGTTCACGGAGAAGTTCGCGAGGTCGAAGAACACGTCGCCCATGCCCGCGTACTCCCAGTCGACGATCCAGAGGCGGTCGCCGGCGAGGATGAAGTTCGCGTTCAGCAGGTCGTTGTGACAGGGGACGACGCCGCGTGGGCCGAGCGCGCGCTCGATCCGGTGGGCGAGCTCCGTTGCCGCGGCGTACGCGGACGGGATCGACACCCCGTGCTCGGTGGCGGTCGTGGCGTATGTCTCCACGACGCGGAACGAGTCGAACCTGGCCGCGATCGCCGGCCCCTCGTGGAACGGCTTCAGCGTGGCCACGACGCGCGCGAGTCCGTCCGGCGTCCGCAGATCCTCGGGCGGCGCGGGACGTCCGTCGACGAAGCGCGTCACGAGGACGCCCTCGTCTGCGAGGAACGCGACGACCTCCGGTCCCGTTCCGGCCGCCGCCGCCCGCGTTGCCGCTTCGCGTTCGGCGGCGCGCTCGATCCCGAGCAGCTCCGTGCCGCGGCCGCCGATCCGGAGCACGTAAGCAACGCCCTCGAGTGTCACCTTGAAGTTGTGGTTCGTGATGCCGCCGCCGAGCGGCTCGATCCGGGGCGAGCGGCCCGGCCAGAGACGTGCGGCGATGGTCTCGGGTTGCACGCGCAGTAGAGTCGCAGGTCGATGTTGACGCTGGAAGAGCTGCGGCACGACGTCGAGCACGGTGCGATCGACACGGTCGTCGCCGCGTTCACCGACATGCAGGGCCGGCTGATGGGGAAGCGCGAGCAGGCGGAGTACTTCCTCGACGAGACGGCCGAGCACGGGCTCGAGGGGTGCAACTACCTGCTCGGGCTCGACATGGAGATGGACCCGCAGCCGGGCTACGAGATGGCGAGCTGGGAGCGCGGGTACGGCGACTTCCATCTGCGGCCGGACCTCGACACACTGCGCCGGATTCCGTGGCTCGAAGGGACGGCGCTCGTCCTCTGCGACGTGACCTGGGAGGACGGCTCGCCGGTCGTCGCGTCGCCACGCCAGGTGTTGAAGGGACAGGTCGACCGTGTGCGCGCGGTCGGGTACGAGCCGATGTTCGGCTCGGAGCTCGAGTTCTATCTCCTCAGGGAGTCCTACGCGGAGGCGCACGCGAAGCACTACCGCGATCTGACGCCGTCCGTTCCGTACATCCTCGACTACCACGTGCTCGCGACGACGTACGACGAGCCGCTCATCCGCCAGATCCGGAACGGAATGCAGGCGGCCGGCATCCCGGTCGAGAGCTCGAAGGGCGAAGCATGGCCGGGTCAACAGGAGATCAACTTCCGCTACGCCGACGCGCTGGAGATGGCCGACCGGCACACGATCTACAAGAACGGCGCGAAGGAGATCGCGCAGCTCAACGACTGCTCGATCACGTTCATGGCGAAGCCGGACCACACGTGGATCGGCAACTCGTGTCACATCCATGCGAGCCTCTGGCGCGACGGGGAGAACGCGTTCGCCGGGGAGAGCGAGGTGTTCAAGCAGTTCCTCGCCGGCTGGATCGAGTGCGCGCGCGAGCTCGCGCTCTTCCTCGCGCCGACGATCAACTCGTACAAGCGCTACGCGGCCGGGAGCTGGGCGCCGACGACGCTGGCCTGGGGACACGACAACCGCACGTGCGGCTTTCGCATCGTCGGACACGGGTCGGCGCAGCGCGTCGAGACCCGGATTCCGGGCGGGGACGTGAACCCGTACCTCGCGTTCGCGGCATTGATCGCCGCCGGTTTGCACGGGATCGATAGCGCGCTGCCGCTGCCGCCGCCGCTGGAGGGCAACGCGTACGAGTCGGACGCGGAGCGGTTCCCCTCGACGTTGCGCGACGCGGTCGCGGCGCTCGACTCGGGGTCGACGGCGCGCGCGGCGCTCGGTGACGAGGTCGTCGACCACTACCTGAACTACGGCCGGACCGAGCAGCGTCTCTACGATCAGGTCGTGACCTGTTACGAGCGCGAAAGGCTGTTCGAACGTGGCTAGACCGGTTGTCGGCATCACGACCTACGTGACGCACGCGAAATGGAGCTACTGGGAGCTCGACGCCGCGCTCGTCCCTGCGGATTACGTGCGCGCCGTCGAACGCGCGGGCGGGCGGCCGGTTCTGATCCCGCCGTCCGACGACGGGGTCGATGAGACGCTCGACGCGGTCGACGGGCTCATTTTCTCCGGCGGCGCGGATCTCGATCCGACGCTGTACGGCCAGGAGGCGCATCCGCAGACGTTCGGGATCCACGAGGAGCGCGACCGCTCCGAGCTCGCGCTGCTCGAGGGCGCGCTCGCGCGCGACATGCCGGTGCTGGCGATCTGCCGCGGCTCGCAGGTCCTGAACGTTGCGCGCGGCGGCGATCTCGTCCAGCATCTCCCCGACGTCGTCGGCGACGAGAAGCACAAGCACACGCCCGGCACCTTCGCCGACCACGAGGTCGAGCTCGAGCCGGGGACGAAGCTCGCCGGGGTGCTCGGCGAGCGCGCGCCGGTGAAGTCGCACCACCACCAGGGGCTCGGTCGCGTCGGCGAGGGGCTGCGCGTGGCCGCACACGCGGAGGACGGGACCGTCGAGGCCGTCGAGGATCCGTCGCACCGGTTCGCGCTGGGCGTGCTCTGGCATCCCGAGGCGGGCGAGGACATGAAGCTGTTCGAAGGCCTCGTCGCCGCTGCGGCTGCGTATCGCTCCGAGCGCTAGGTCAAAAGCGTTCGAGCAGCCACTCGTGCACCTCCGGGACGCGGCGCTGCATGAGCGTCAGGTGTCCGTCCTCGGCGCTCAACCGTGCGTCCGCGTCGGGGATGCGTGCCGCGAGCCACTGGCCGTGCGTCAGCGGCACGAATCGATCGTGCTCGCCGTGCCAGAGCAGGACCGGCACGCGGATGTCCTCGACCGAGAATCCCCACGGCTTGTCGAAGGCGAGGTCGTCGTCGCGCCACCCCGCGACGCCTTGCTGCGTCGCCTCACGCATGCTCGCGGCGAGGTAGTCGCCGAGGTCGCCCGTGAGGACCGCGGCGTCGACGTCGCTCAGGAGCGAGCGGAGCCCCTCGAGGAGGCCCTCCGCGGTGACGGTGGCGCGCGCCTGGGGCTCGAGGTACGCCTCGAGCGCTGCCCGTCCCTGCCGCGCCGCCGCGAACTCGTCGAGGTTCAGCTCACCCATGCCGGCGAGCCAGTCGAGGCCTTCGGCGTCGATCGGCGCGACGGAGGCGAGGGAGGCGACGGCCGCCACCCGGTCGGGCAGCAGTGCCGCGCACGCGAGCGCATGCGGGCCGCCGCCCGAGATGCCCCCGACGACGAGCCGCTCGGCGCCGAGCGCGTCGGCGATCGCCCTGACGTCCTCCACCGAGTCGGCGACGGAGCGGCCGGGCGCGGGCGTCGAGCCGCCGTAGCCGGGCCGGTCGTACGCGACGAGCCGGACACCCCGACGCGCGGCGTCGATCGCGTGCGGCTCGAAGAGGAGCCCGCTCATCGGCGTTCCCTGGTGCACGAGGACGAGTGGGCCGTCCGCGGCGCCGGCTTCGTGGACGCGAAGCGTCCTGCCGTCCGGTGCCGTCACGTCCCGCACCCGCCGATCCTACGCTGTCGAATCTGGCACGGTTCGTTCGTCTTAGGCTGGAAGCCAACTTCGGGAAGGAGGACATGATGGCGAACGAGGTCGCCTGGGTCGAGGTCGTCGGGAAGGACGGCGAGAAGCTGAAGAGCTTCTACGGAGACCTGTTCGGCTGGAAGGTCGAGAAGGTCCCCGGTGACATGCCGTACTGGACGCACAACCCGGAGGGCGGAGGTGTCGGCGCGGGTGTGGGCCAGTCGCCGGACGGTCAGGATCACGTCACGTTCTACGTCGCCGCGGATGACCCGCAGACCGTGCTCGACAAGGCGGAGAAGCTCGGCGGGAAGACCGTCATGCCCGTGACCGAGATGGAGATGGTCACGTTCGGGCTGTTCACGGACCCCGAGGGCAACACCATCGGGGTCGTCAAGAACCAGCAGAACTAGCTCGGCACGACGACGCGCGGGCGCCGCGACGTGTTCAAATGACGCGGTGCCCGCCGTCGTCAACCCAGCGACCGAGCAGACGATCGCGCAGCTCCCGGACGCGGGCGTCGAGGAGACCGACGCGGCCGTCGCCCGCGCGAAGGCGGCGTTCCCTGCCTGGCGCGCGGTCTCGCCGACCGATCGGGCGCGCCTGATCCGTCGCGTCGCCACGCTCGTCGAGGCAAACGTCGAGGAGCTGGCGCGGATCGAGTCGCAGAACGTGGGCAAGCCGATCGGCGGCGCGCGCGCGGAGGTCGGCATGGTCGCGCAGGTCTTCCACTTCTACGCGGGCGCCGTCGACAAGCACCACGGCCAGACGATCCCGGTCGCCGGCGGCGTCGACCTGACGTTCCGCGAGCCGCTCGGCGTCGTCGGGCTGATCGTCCCGTGGAACTTCCCGCTCAACATCGCGAGCTGGAAGGTCGGGCCCGCGCTCGCGTGCGGCAACACCGTCGTCCTCAAGCCCGCCGAGCTGACGCCGCTGTCGGCTCTCCGGCTCGCCGAGCTCGTGCTCGAAGCCGGCATCCCCGAAGGCGTCGTCAACGTCGTCGTCGGCCCGGGCCGCGTCGTCGGCCAGCGCCTCGTCGAGCATGCGGACGTCGCGAAGATCGGGTTCACCGGCTCCACCGAGGTCGGGCGTTCCGTCATGCAGGCCGCGGCCGGAACGATCAAGCGCGTCACGCTCGAGCTCGGCGGGAAGTCGGCGAACGTCGTGTTCGCGGACGCCGACCTCGAGCAGGCCGCAGCGTCTGCACCCTACGCCGTGTTCGACAACGCTGGGCAGGACTGCTGCGCGCGCTCGCGCATCCTCGTCGAGCGGTCGGTCTACGACCGGTTCGCAGAGCTGCTCGTCGACGCGACGCGCAACGTCAAGGTGGGCGATCCGCAGGACGAGGCGACGGAGATGGGACCGCTCATCTCCTCGCAACACCGGGAGACCGTCTCGTCGTTCGTCGACGGCAACACGTTGTTCACCGGCGCGACGCCGTCGGGCCCCGGTTTCTGGTTCCCGTGCACGCTCGTCGAGGCGACGAACGACGACCGCGTGGCACGCGAGGAGGTCTTCGGCCCGGTGGCGGCGTTGATCCCGTTCGCCGACGAAGAGGACGCGGTGCGAATCGCCAACGACACGCCGTACGGTCTGTCCGGCTCGATCTGGACGGAGAACGGCGCCCGTGCGATGCGCGTCGCCCGGGCACTGGAGACCGGCGTGCTGTCGATCAACTCCAACGCGTCCGTTCGCCCGTCGACGCCGTTCGGCGGCTTCAAGCAGTCGGGCTTCGGGCGCGAGCTCGGCATGCAGGCGCTCGACGGCTACTCCGAGGTCAAGAACGTCTACATGGCGACGTGAAACGGCTCGAGGACAAGGTCTGCGTCATCACGGGCGCGGGCGGCGGGATGGGACGCGAAGCGGCGCTTTTCTTCTGCGAGGAAGGCGCGCGCGTGTGCGTTGCGGACGTCGACGGAGACGCGGCGGAGAAGACGGCATCCGATGCGGCCGAAGCGTTCGCGTTGCAGGTCGACGTCGCGGACTCCGCGAGCGTGGAGCGGATGTACGCCGAGACCGCCTCGCGCTACGGCGGTGTCGACGTCCTCTACAACAACGCCGGGATCTCGCCCGCAGACGACGGCTCGATCCTCGAGACCGAGCCCGACGCGTGGCAGCGGGTGCAGGACGTGAACACGAAGGGCGTCTACCTCTGCTGCAAGCACGGGATCCCGCACCTGCTCGAGCGCGGCGGCGGATCCGTGATCAACGTGGCGTCCTTCGTCGCGCTCGTCGGCGCCGCGACGTCCCAGATCTCGTACACGGCCTCGAAAGGCGCCGTGCTCGCGCTCAGCCGCGAGCTCGCGGTGCAGTTCGCGCGGCAGGGAGTCCGCGTCAACGCCCTCTGCCCGGGGCCCGTCGAGACGCCGCTCCTGCTCCGGATCTTCGGCGACGACCCCGCCGCCTACGAGCGACGCCGCGTCCATCTCCCGATGGGACGCCTGGCGAAGCCGCGGGAGATCGTGAACGCCGCGCTCTTCCTCGCCAGTGACGAATCGTCCTATGTCAACGGGGCGACCTTCCTCGTCGACGGCGGGCTGACGGCCGCCTACGTCACCCCGACCTAGGCGTCCTCCGCGGAGCCGCCTAGGATGAGCCGATGGCCGGTGCCCTAGCGACCGTGCTCATCTGCGACGACGAGCCTGCACTGCGGGAGCTGATTCGCGTGAGCCTTGACCACCGCTTCTCCTTCGCCGAAGCGCACGACGGCGTCGAGTGCCTCGACCTCGCGCGGCGGTTGCGGCCGGATCTCGTCGTCCTCGACATGATGATGCCGCGGCTGAACGGGCTCGACGTGCTGAGCGAGTTCCGCGAGGACGACCAGCTCTCCGGGACGCCCGTGATCGTCCTGACGGCGCAGCCCGCCTCGCGTGACGATGCGCTGCGCGAAGGAGCGAGCCGCGTGATCTTGAAGCCGTTCACGCCGGACGAGATCAGTGCTGCGGTCGAGGAGGTCCTTGCGGAAGCCGAATGAGTGAGCCAAGCCGCGCCGTCGGCGCAGCGCCCGAAGCGGGCTCGGGCGGAACGAACGGAGATCGCGGGACCGCGGGGGCGCGTTCGGGCCTGTTGGCCCGCATTGCCCTGGGCATGGGCGCCCTCGGAGCCGGCCTGACCATCGTCTTCACCGTGCTGCTCTTCGCAGTCGTCGGGCTGCGCCATCGCACGAACGAGGCACGCCAGTCGCAGGAGGTGATCGCAACGGCCAACGGCCTGCAGACGCTGCTGATCGACTTCGAGACCGGCCTGCGCGGCTTCGTGATCTGGAACCAGGAGAAGTACCTCGCCCCGTGGCGGACCGCCCGCGAGCACTACCCCACGGAGATGGCGAAGCTGATCCAGCTCACGGCGAACGAGCCGCGACAGCATGCGGGGGCGCGCGAGATCAAGCGCGAGATCGACAGCTACCTCATCACGTACTCGGTCCCGCTCGTCACCTTCCTCAAGCGAAACCCCGGTCTCGCCCGTCCGGTCGCCGCGGCGGAAACGGGCTCCGGATCGGTGCAGAAGATCAGACAGCGGTTCGCGCGCTTCCTCGCGGATGAAGAGAGATTGAGCGCCGAGCGCGACACGCGCGCACGCACGACGGCCCACAACGCGCTCGTCGTGGGACTGATCGCCCTCGGCGGCGCGCTGCTGTTCCTGATCGGCGTCGCGGTCTATTTCGAGCGCACGATCGCGCGCCCGGTGCGGCTCGTCGCCCAGGCCGCCCGGCGCGTCGCGCTCGGCGATCTGTCCGGCCGGCTTCCCACCGAGGGCCCGGGTGAGATCGGCGTCCTCGAGCGCTCGTTCAACACGATGGCCGACTCGCTCCGCCGCAGCCGCGACGACCTCGAGGAGCGGAACCGCAGGCTGGTCGAGAGCGAGCGGCTGAAGACGGAGCTCGTCAGCAACGTGTCCCACGAGCTGCGCACGCCGCTCGCGAGCGTCCTCGGCTTCTCCGACCTGATGCTGAAGCGGGACGTGGATCCGGAGGAACGGCGCCGTTACCTCGAGGTGATCCGGTCCGAGTCCGGGCGGCTGGCAACGCTCCTCAACGATCTCCTCGACCTGCAGCGCCAGGAGCTCGGCGTGATCGAGCTCCGTGTCGAGGACTTCGACCTCAACGAGCTGCTCCAGGTGCAGATGACGCTGTACTCGGCGCAGAGCGAGGTGCACGAGCTCGCGTTCGAGCCGGTGCCCGAGCCGCTCTTCGTCCGCGGCGACCCGGACCGCCTGGCGCAGGTCGTCGGCAACCTGCTCTCGAACGCGATCAAGTACTCACCGGACGGCGGGCGCGTCGAGGTAACGACGGCGCTGATCCGCGGCGACGCGTGGGTCTGGGTGCGCGACTCCGGCCTCGGGATCCCGCGTGACCAACAGGAGCAGCTGTTCACGAAGTTCTTCCGCGGCGAGGCTGCGCGGACGCGCGGGATCGGCGGAACCGGTCTCGGGCTCGTCCTCGCCCGCCAGATCGTCGAGGCGCACCAGGGCGAGATCGGGTTCGAGAGCGACGAAGGCCGGGGCTCGACCTTCTGGATCCGGATCCCCGCAGTGAAAGCGGGAACGACGTCAGCAGCCGGCGACGGGGCGGAAGTCAGTCACGGGATGTAGCTCGGCGCCGTTCGGCGCGATGCCCCGACCGGAGCGAGCGCCGCTCCAGAAGCCGACGCCGCCGACGTAGGCGACGGCACCGAGCGGCTGCCAGTCGCCTGTCGGGTGCCCGCACTTCGTCGTGAACAGCGTCCAGACGGCCATCATCTCCTTGCGCTGACGTGCGTTCGCGGGGATACAGGCGGGCGAGGGAACGGCCGCGTTTACGTACGCACCGTGATCGAACAGGACGAGGCGCAACTCGCCGTGGTCGAGCCGGTACGAGTCGACCGAGGCGACGACCTCCCACGCCTGCTTCTGGAACGGCGTCTTCCGTATTGTCGGCGTCGGCTGCGGCCGACCGCGCTCGCCGATCGCTTCGATCGTCGTCGTTCGTGGGGTCACGCGGACCGTCCGTCGTTTTGGGTCGCTGAAGGTGCGAAGCGGGTACAGCGGTCCATTGCACTGGTTCACGTTCCGCGCGTCGGAGTTCGCGCGTGCGTCGACCTTCGCTGCGAGCGCCGACAACCCGAGCAGCGCGCCGACCACGACGATCAACCTGGCCCTCTTCATCTTCACCCCCGGTCGCGGAGATGGTACGCCCGGCGGCGGGATCGTGCTTTATGAGGCGAAGGCAGCCTCCACGCCGTCGAGGAGCTTCCAGTTCGCGGCCAGCGCGGCTTCCCCTGCCGCCGCGAGGCGCTGGACGTCCCCCGGCGCGGCCTCCCGCTCGAGGCGTTCGCGTGCCTCGGCCGCGTGCTCGACGTCCCGCTCGGCGTGGAGCGCGAAGTACTCCACCGCGGGCGAGCCCGCCTGGAACCCGTAGTGGTCGACGAGACCGGCGAGCTTCGTCCGCGAGATCGCCGGCTGGCTCGACTCGAGCGCGTACATGATCGCGGCCGCCTCGTGCGGCTCGTCGGACGTCCACGCTGCGGCGCACTCCTCGGTCTCGAGCGTGGGCTCGCGGTCGAGCGGCGCGTCGAGCGCGGCAGCGAAGTCGTCCCAGAGGTCGATGTGCGCGCGTTCCTCCGCCGCGTGCTCTTCGGATCCTCCGGCTGCGGCCGTGTGGGCGAGAGCGATGACCGCGCGACGGTACTCGCCGGCGTAGAAGCCGAGCTCGTCGCGGGACAGCTCGCCGCACTCCCAGCGAAGGTAGAAGGGATGCTTCAGGACGTCCCAGCGCGCGCGTGCCGCGTCCAGCCGGTCGAAGAGTTCCATCAGTTGTCGCCTCCCGGTCGTTGCGACCCCGCCGGCCGATTATGTCTGAGCCGGGCGTCCGTGAGCGAGCACGGGCAAAGCCCGCACCCCGAGGCGAAGGTCTAATCTCAAAAGGGCCGCGGGTGTGGCGGAATTGGCAAACGCGCCAGGTTTAGGTCCTGGTGGGGTGCACGCCCCTTAGAGGTTCGAGTCCTCTCACCCGCACTGCCGCCGAAAGTCCGCTCGCTTCGCTCGCATGAACAACGCAAGCAGCAGTCTGTTGCTTAGTTCGTGAGGTGCTCGATCTGCTCCACTGCGCGACTGAGTGCCGCTTCGTCGAACATGTACGGCGTTGCGTTCGCGAGGTTGTGCGTCGGGCCGTCGACATCGTCCGAGCCGTCGGCGGCGTTGATCGCGTACCGCAGCGGGATCTCGTGCGTCAACACGAGCATCCGCTCCTCCGAGCGCTCGAGCAGCTTGTGGTACGCGCGCGCGTAGCGGCGCGCCGCCTCGTCCAGCGACTCTCCGCCCGGAAACCTGTCGGCACGCGTGTGCGCGCTCTTCCACTCGCGGTAATCGTCCAACGTCCGGCCTTCGAGCTCACCGACGTAGATGTCGTCGAGCAGCGGCTCCTCCTCGAACGGGACGTTGCGACCTTCGAGCGCGATCGCCGCGGTCTCGCGCGTGCGCGAGAAGCGGGAATGGATGCACAGGTCGAGCGGAATGTGCGCGATCTGCTGTCCGAGCAGCTTCGCCTCCGTGCGCCCCCGCTCGGTGAGCACGACCGGGACCGACGGGTCGCCGTTGACCCGCTTCTCGATGTTGAGCGTCGACTCGCCGTGACGCGAGATCACGAACAACCGCATCGGTGGAGAGCCTAAGGCCCCGCGGACGCAGGAAGGCGATCGTCTGGTCTAATGGCCGGATGACGCCCGTGATCGAGGAGTTGCCGGACGACAAAGTCCGGATCACGGTCGACGTCCCGAGCGCGGACGTCCACCACGCAGTCGAGCACGCGGCGTCCGACCTCGCACAGACGGTCAAGATTCCCGGCTTTCGCAAGGGCAAGGTGCCGATGCCGGTGCTCGTCTCGCGGATCGGGCGCGAACGCCTCTATGCGGAGGCGATCGAGAGCCACATCGCCGGCTGGTACGGAAACGCGATCGCCCGCACCGGCATCCGCCCCGCCGACCGCCCCGAGCTCGACTACGAGCTCCCGTCGTCGGACGCGGAGGACTGGCGCTTCACGGCGACCGTGCCCGTCCTTCCGAAGCCGGAGCTGCCCGACTGGACGAAGATCCAGGTTCCCGCTCCCGAGGCCGAGGTGCCGCAGGAGCTCGTCGACGCGGAGCTGGACGCCCTGCGCGGGACCGTTGCGGAGCTGACTCCTGCCGACCGCGGCGCGCAGCCCGGTGACACGATCGTGCTCGATCTCGTGCGCGACGACGGGGAGGCGCAGCGCGATTACGTCGTCGAGCTCGGCGCGGGACGTCTGCTGCCCGAGCTCGAGGAGCAGATTGTCGGGATGACGCCCGGCGAGACGCGCGAGCTGCGATTCGCGCCCGGTGAGGACGACCTGGCGGTCGTGACCGCGACGGTCAAGGAGATCAAGGAGAAGGTCCTGCCTCCGCTCGACGACGAGCTCGCGCGCGCGGCGTCGGAGTTCGACACGGTCGACGAGCTCCGGCAGGACGTCGAGCAGCGGCTCCGCGAGCAGATCGACGCGCAGGTGAACGAGGCGTTTCGCCGTGCTGCACTCGACGCGGTCGTCGAGGCGACGCACATCGATCCGTCCGGACCGCTCGTCGATGCCCGCACGCGGACCCTCATTCGTGAGATGGACGAGATGATGCGTCGCCGCGGGGCGAGTCTCGACACGTACCTCCAGGTCACCGGCGGCTCGGCGGACGAGCTAGTCATCCGTCTCCACGAGGAGGCGAAGCGCTCGGTCGCCGGCGAGCTCGTCCTCGAGGCGGCGGCCGACAAGCTCGGGATCGAGATCTCCGACGAGCAGCTCGAGGAGTCGATCAAGGAGCGTTTCCTCGAGCCGGAGCACGTGCTCGAGCAGATTCGCGCCGGCGACGCCTTCGAGCAGGAGCGCCGGAGCCTGCGCATGCAGGCCGCGCTCGACCGCATCGCCGACGAGGTGGAACGCATTCCGCTCGAGCAAGCGGAGGCGCGCGAGGCGATCTGGACACCCGACAAGGAAAAGACCAAGACTGAGACGAAACTGTGGACCCCCGGCAGCAAGGAGCCTGCATGACCCCTGAGAACCTCGTGATCCCTTCCGTCATCGAGCAGACCTCGCGAGGCGAGCGCTTCTTCGACATCTACTCGCGCCTGCTCAACGAGCGGATCATCTTTCTCGGCACGCCGATCGACGACCAGGTTGCGAACCTCGTGATCGCGCAACTGATCCACCTCGAGTCCGAAGACCCCGACAAGGACATCTCGATCTACATCAACTCGCCGGGCGGCCAGGTGTACTCCGGTCTCGCGATCTACGACACGATGCAGTTCATCAGACCGGACATCCAAACGATTTGCGTCGGGATCGCGATGTCCATGGGAGCCGTGATCCTCTCCGGCGGTGCGGAAGGGAAGCGGCTTGCGCTGCCGAACGCCAAGATCCTGATCCATCAGGTCTCCGGGGGCTTCCAGGGGCAGGCGACGGACATCGAGATCCAGGCGCGCGAGACGATCGCGCTCAAGCGCCGGCTCGAGGAGATCCTCTCCGAGCACACCGGCAGGCCGCAGGAGCAGGTGGCCAAGGACATGGAACGGGACTACTTCATGACCTCGCAAGAAGCCCAGGACTACGGCATCATCGATAGCGTGATCGCGCATCGGTAGACGTCCGGGGCGCGTTGGAGTAAAAGGAGACACGTGGCCCGAGCATCCGACGGCAACGAACAGCTGCTCTGCAGCTTTTGCGGCAAGAGCCAGCGCCAGGTCAAAAAGCTGATCGCAGGGCCCGGCGTCTACATCTGCGACGAGTGCATCGATCTCTGCAACGAGATCATCGACGAGGAGCTCACCGCCCCCGCGCAACTCGATCTCGACAACCTTCCGCGTCCGAAGGACATCTACTCCGTCCTGAACGACTACGTCGTCTCGCAGGAAGAGGCGAAGCGCACGCTCGCCGTCGCGGTCTACAACCACTACAAGCGCGTGCAGATGGGGAACGACGACTCGGACGTCGAGCTGCAGAAGTCGAACATCCTCTTGCTCGGTCCGACGGGCTGCGGCAAGACGTTGCTCGCGCAGACGCTCGCGCGGATCCTCAACGTGCCGTTCGCGATCGCGGACGCGACCGCGCTCACCGAGGCGGGCTACGTCGGCGAGGACGTCGAGAACATCCTCCTGAAGCTGATCCAGGCCGCGGACTTCGACATCAAGAAGGCCGAGACCGGGATCATCTACATCGACGAGGTCGACAAGATCGCGCGCAAGGCCGACAACCCGTCGATCACGCGCGACGTCTCGGGCGAGGGCGTGCAGCAGGCGCTGCTGAAGATCCTGGAGGGAACGATCGCTTCGGTTCCGCCGCAGGGCGGACGCAAGCATCCGCACCAGGAGTTCCTCTCGATCGACACGACGAACATCCTCTTCATCTGCGGCGGCGCGTTCGCGGGCCTCGACAAGATCGTCGGCAAGCGGATCGGCAAGAGCGCGGTCGGGTTCGGCGCGGAGGTGCGGTCGAAGCACTCGATCGAGTCCTCCGAGCTGCTCGCGGAGGTGATGCCCGAGGATCTCCTGAACTTCGGTCTCATTCCGGAGTTCATCGGTCGGCTGCCGGTGATCTCCGCCGTGCACCAGCTGCAGCGCGAGGACCTCGTCCAGATCCTCACCGAGCCGAAGAATGCGCTCGTGAAGCAGTACCAGCGCTTTTTCGGGTACGACTCGATCGAGCTCGTCTTCACGGACGACGCGCTGTGGGAGATCGCCGACAAGGCGCTCGAGCGCGAGACCGGCGCACGCGGGCTGCGGTCGATCATCGAGAACGCGCTGCTCGACGTGATGTTCGAGCTGCCTTCGCGCCGCGACGTCTCCAAGTGCGTGATCACGAAGGAGACGATCGAGAAGCACCTGAAGCCGACGCTCGTGACGAGCGCGGAAGGCGTCCGGGACGAGCCCGAGACGCTCGCCGAAGAGTCGGCCTAGTCCCTGTCGCGGGTGGTCGCGGGCCAGGAGCTCGGGCCGAGTCGCTGGCTCGAGGTGACGCAGGAGCGTGTCGACGCGTTCGCCTCGGCGACGGAGGACGCCCAGTGGATCCATGTGAACCGGCAGCGTGCGGCCGAGGGGCCGTTCGGGACGACGATCGCGCACGGGTTCCTGACCCTTTCGCTACTGCCGGAGCTCTGGTTCGAGCTCGCGGGCGACGGCGGGTATCGGCTCACGGTGAACTACGGCGTCAACCGCGTGCGGTTTCCCGCGCCGGTGCCTGTCGGCTCGCGCGTGCGGGCGCGGTTTCGCATCGAGGAAGTCGCGCCGGTCGACGGCGGCGACCAGGCGCGGATCGCAGCGATGATCGAGCGCGAGGGCGAGAAGAAGCCCGTGTGCGTCGCGGAGCTCGTCTTCCGGTTCCTGCGGTAAGTCGTCACACAATCGGCACAGACGTGTGCGGCGAGAGCCGGTATCGTCGATCCCGTGGGTGTGTGGGTGGTCAACCCCCACCCTCGAGGGTGGGGGTGCGCGCGCGTGTAACTTGAAGGCGACGGCGCGCAGGTATCTGAGGGGCGACTAGAGTCTTTCGCCGTGCTGTTCACGACGCGGCCGGAGCTTCGCGGGACGTTCGGAATGGTCGCCTCCACGCACTGGCTCGCGTCCTCCGCGGGCATGGCCGTCCTCGAACGCGGCGGCAACGCGTTCGACGCCGCCGCGGCGGCCGGCTTCGCGCTCCAGATCGTCGAGCCCCATCTCAACGGCCCCGGGGGCGATCTCCCCGCGATCGTCTACAGCGCCGATCGCGCCGACGTCTCGGTCATCTGCGGCCAGGGCACCGCGCCGGCCGCCGCGACGATCGACCGCTTCCGCGAGCTCGGCGTCGACCTGATCCCGGGCACGGGCTTCCTGCCCGCGGTGGTGCCCGGCGCGTTCGACGGGTGGCTGCTGATGCTGCGCGAGTTCGGGACGTGGCGGCTCGCCGACGTCCTCGAGTTCGCGATCGGCTTTGCCGAGCGGGGTTTTCCGGTCGCACCTGCGATCAGCCGGACGATCGCGCAGGTCGAGCAGCTCTTCCGCGACGAATGGACGACGTCGGCGGAAGTCTTCCTCGGCAACGGAATTCCGCAGCCCGGGTCGCTGTTCCGCAATCCCGCCGCGGCCGCGACCTACCAGCGCATCGCCGACGGGTCGCGCGGCGGGACGCGCGGGCAGGAGCTCGATCGTGCGCGCGCGCTCTGGTACGAGGGCTTCGTCGCAGAGGCGATCGACGGCTTCGTCCGCTCGGAGGTGATGGACGCCACCGGCACGCGGCACGCCGGATTCCTCACCGCGGACGACCTCGCCTCGTGGCGCGCGACGCTCGAGGCGCCGTCCACGCTCGACTACCGCGGGCACACCGTCTTCAAGACCGGCCCGTGGGGGCAAGGCCCCGTCTTCCTGCAACAGCTCGCGCTGCTCGCGGGGTTCGACCTCGGCGCGATGGGAGTCGCGAGCGCCGACCTCGTGCACACCGTCGTCGAGTGCGCGAAGCTCGCGTTCGCGGACCGCGAGGCGTGGTACGGCGATCCCGACTTCGCGGACGTGCCACTCGACTTACT
>VAYM01000140.1 GCA_005884945.1 Actinomycetota bacterium
GAAGACCGACAAGGCGTGGGCATCAAGCTGTCGCGAACTCACGCTGCGCTTCAAGGATGGCACGATCAAGAGAGCCCGCTTCCAGCTCTCGAAGTAGGTACGACGACAAGAGCGGAGGGGGCCACGCGCCCCCTCCCCTTCGCCTGGAGGAACAGGCTACCCCTCGAGTCTCGCTTTCCGGCCGCGTCAGAGGCTCTGCAGCATCGCGTTGCGATAGAACGTCAAGCCCAACGCTGCCCCTGCCGATGCGACTCGTAGCGTCGTTAGCGGCGTACTCCGACTGGGCCGCTCTGCGCTCACTCCGGGAGAGATCGCACCCCATGAGACCAGACAGGCGGGGTGCGATCTCTTGTTACGCGGGATGACTTCCCTCGTGGCGTCGCGACGAGCAGCGGATCCCCGAAGTTGTCTCTCAACGCTCGCCTGAATTCGCGTCGATCACTCAGTAAGCAACCGCGCCGCTTCTCCTTGCACGCCCCCGGGCGTGCGCCGCAGATTCGAGAGGAGGTGCAAAGCAAATGACGTTCACGGATCTGTACACCTATCTCCGCGCGCGCTTCGTGCGTGAGGAGGGTCAGACGATGGCCGAGTACGGCGTCGTGCTGGCCGTGATCGCGCTCGCTGTGATCGTGGCGTTTACCGCGCTGGCCGGTGGTATCTCTCACGCGCTCAACAACGTCGCGAAGATCCTGCCGTAAGGGACGAGGACTCTCGAACGTCGCGAGGCTGCCCGCAGCAGCCACGCGACGTTCGTCCTACTGAGCGATCTCCACGGCATCGCCGTCCGCGAGCACGTGCTGTGGCCCGACGCGTTGGCCCGCGAATCGCGCCGACGGGCCCCACACACGCGCTCCCGTGCACTGCGCGCCCAGCTCGTGATGGATCGAGTGAGCGACGTCGGTCACGGTCACCGGCGGCCGTAGAGCAACCGGATCGTCGCCGCCGCGTAAATACACGCGCACGAGCCCCGTCAGGTCCCAGAGCACGGCGCCCAAGCGTTCGAGGCTCGCGTCGTCGAGGACGCTTACTGCAACGACCTCGAAGGACGGAAACGCCGCACGTATCCCCTCGACCGCGGACGACTCGGCGTCGTCTGCCTTCGTCGCCGCCACCGCTCCGGGCAGATCGATCCCGGCGGCTGCGACCTCGCTCATCACGGCCGCGAGCGCCGTCGTCGAGCCGGCGGCCTCCTGACAGAACAAGATCGCGTCCGCACTCCGCAGCACGCTCAAAAGGGGACGCCCTCCGCCGCGACCGGCATGCGCGCCCTCGATGAGCCCCGGGATCTCGACGAGCTGCACGAGCACGCCGCCGACCCGCGCCAGCGCGGGCACCGGGCGCGTCGTCGTGAACGCGTAATCACCGGTCTTGATCTGCACGTTCGAGAGCGCCTGCAGCAACGACGACTTCCCCGCGTTCGGCGGACCGACCAGGGCGATCTGCGCGGCTCCCTCTCGCCGCACGGAGATCGAGTCGCGGTGGACGACACGCTTGCGCACGCGCGTCTGGTCGATCTGCGCCTCGACCCACTTGCGAATGTCTGCGTAAGGGCCGTTGCGGTATCCCGGCAGCTCGGCGAGGATCGTGCGCAGCTCGCGGATCCGCTCCGTCCCTTCCTTGCCGACGAGCCGGCGCTTGATCACTTGCATCTGCGTGCGATGCGGCATCGGCATCGCGTCACCTTTCCTTTCGATCGTGCAGGAAGGTGCGCGAGCTCAGCGCGTCAGCAGGCTCGCGTCCCGTCCCGCCGCTTCCCCGGACGCTGGTGTCGGAAGCGGCGGATCAGCCGTGTTGGCTGCAGGTGATCGATCGCCAGGCGCGCTCGCGCATGCGGCGAGCCTAGCACCGCAATGCTGGAATCCCCGCCCCTCGCCAGTAGAATCCGTCGTTCGATGCTGCGTCGGCTCGCAGCGGTTGCGGCTTTCCTGTTCGCGGCTGTCCCCGCGCCGGTTGCGCAGGCGGGCGCGCTCGGGCTCGCAGAAGTGCGCGCAGCGGACGGAACGCTGCTTGCCCAGGCCGGTGAAGGTCCCTTTGCGTATCCCGCCGACGGCTCGGTCCTGAAGATCGGCTGGGCGCGCGCGACCGCCGCGGGCGTCGAGCTTCGCGACGTCACGATGTTCAACGGCCGGATCTCCGCGTCCCGGATCGTCGTACCCGCGCGAGGTCTTGCGCGGGCGCGCGTGGAAGGTCTCGTCGCGGACGGCAAGGCATACGTCGTCGGTCCGAACGCGCTGATCCATCTCCAGGGCGGCAGCTACCTCGTCGCGCTGCAGGAGGCGGTCTCGCCGGGCCGACACGGCTCCGGCCTCGTCGGTCTACGCGCGTACGTGTCGGATCCGTCCCTCGGCCTCGCGCCCGGAACGCAGCTCCTCGTGGGCCTTGCGCGCGCGGCGCATCCGACGGGCGTCAATCATGCCGCGACGATCGTCCTCGGGTTACCGCAGCTCCCGGCGATGGAGGCTTCGCTGGACGGCGTGCCCGCGACGGCGACGAGCGGAATCCCGACGTCGCTTCCGACGGTTTCCGGCGACGGCATCGGCGCGCAGGCGGTCGCGCTCGTGGAGCGATACCTCGGCGTCCCGTACGTCTGGGGCGGGGCGACCCCGGGCGGGTTCGACTGCTCGGGCCTCGTGATGTACGTCTACGGACTGCTCGGCATCCGCCTCCCGCACTACAGCGGCTACCAGTGGTACTACGGCCGCCGGATCCCGGTCGACCAGCTGCAGCCGGGAGACATCGTGTTCTTTCACGCGAGCGCGAACGGCCCGCAGCACGAAGGGATGTACGTCGGCGCGGGCGAGTTCATCCACGCTCCGCACACGGGCGACGTCGTCAAGGTCTCGAGCCTCTACGACACCCAGTACGCCTTGAGCTACGTGGGTGCCGTCCGGCCCTACGCGGCGGGCGCCTCGCCCTCGTCGTTCTCCATCTGGACGTTGGCGTCCGGATAGAGGACTCTCCAGACGCGCAGGTAGATCTCGAGCTCGTTCCGCGGAGAGGGTCCGGGCACCAGGTCGACCTCCAGGAGACCAGGCGCGACGACGAGCACCGCCTGGCCGAGGCTTTCCAGGAAGGTCGCCAGACGGTCCGTGTAGCTCGGATCGGAGAGGCGGAGCTGCATCGGTTGCCGCCACGCGAGTCTCCCACTGGTGCACCGCGAACGCGCACACCCGTTCGAGTGACACGCGCTCCCTCGACCGGGTGAATTTCGCCCCGGCTTACGCGGGAATCTCTTCGAGCACCGCCGTCGCGTGCCCGGCCGGCTTGATCCCGAGCATCGCGCGGGCGACGTTGCCGTCCCGGTCGATGAGGAACGTCGAGCGGTTGATGCCCATGTACTTCTTGCCGGCGAAGCTCCGCTCGCTCCAGACACCGTAGGCCTCGGCGACCTTGTGGTCCGGGTCGGACAGGAGCGTGAAGGGCAGCTCGTACTTCGACTTGAACTTCCCGTGCGAGGCGGCGTCGTCGGGGCTGACGCCGACGATCTCGATGCCGCGCTGCCGATAGGTTTCGTAGGCGTCGCGGAACTCGCACGCTTGCGTCGTGCACCCCGGCGTGTCGTCCTTCGGATAGAAGTAGAGGACGACCGGCTTGCCGCGGAGCTCGGACAGGCGGACGGTGTCCCCGCTGTCGCTCTCGAGCTCGAAGTCCGGGGCGGGCTTGCCTTCCTCGATCACGCCGAGAACCTCCTTGTAGGGTGACTCGGCGATGGTAACGACCCACCACGCGCTGACACTGGCGCTGGTCGCAGCCGTCGCCCCCTGGCTCAACGCCCCCGCCGACGCTCGCCGCCAGCTCCCCTGGTTCGGCGCAGCTACGCTGCTTGCGGGCGTATTGGCAGTCCGCGCCTACATGACCGCGACATGAGACGCCTCTTCGCACGGATGAATCCGACCCTCCGGGGGTTCCTGATCATCGCGCTGATCGTCATCGTCGTGATGGTCCTGAACCTCTACGGGACGCTCGCGGCACTCGGGATCCTGTTGCGGGTCGCGTTCTTCCTCGCCATCGCCTTCTTCATCTTCCTGATGTGGCGGGAGCGGCGGGACGAGATCGGCGGCTGGGACACGCGCGAGCGGATCGTCTTCTACGGCTCGGCTCTTCTGATCGTCGCGGCGATCGGCTCCTACTTCTGGCATGGACTTCCCGGTTATGACGCTCTTGCCTTCATCGGGGTGATTGCGTGCGCGGGATACGCCATGTTTCGTGTGTGGCGTGACCGCCACACCTACTCCTGACGAGTTGAACCTGAGGTCGATCCTCCGACCGGTGCCGCACCTCGAGCGGCACCCGGCGCAGCACTTCCTGCTGATCATCATCGGTGCAGCACTCGCGCTCGGGGCGCTCGTTGGAATCGCGTGGGCGGCCGGATTCCACCAGGTCTACGAGCTGATGTCGGACGTCGACGGCGTCTGGCTTCCAGGCGCGCTCTTCTTCGAGATCGCCGCGTACGCCGGCTACATCGTCGCCTACCGCGAACTCGTGCGCGTCGAAGGCGGCCCGTCGCTCGGGATCGGTCGCGCGGGCGCGATCGTCGCGGCGGGATTCGGCGTCTTCGTCATCCGCGGCGGCTTCATGGTCGACCGGCACGCGCTGGAGGACGCGGGGATCCCCGAGCGGCAGGCGCGGATTCGTGTGCTCGGCCTCGGCGCGCTCGAGTACGCGGTGCTAGCGCCGGCGGTGGCCGTCGCTGCGATGGTGATCGTCGCCCGGGGACAGACGCATCCGAGCTTCGGGTTCACGCTGCCGTGGGCGATCGCCGTTCCGCTCGGTTTCGGCGCGGCGATCATCGCCCTCGCCTACCGCGAGCGGCTCCACGGGCATACGGGCTGGCGAAACGTCCTCGCGCACGCGCTCGAGGCGCTCTACGTGCTCCGCCGGCTTGCGGCGCAGCCGCGCGAGTACGCAGGAGCCTTCCTCGGCACCGGGCTCTACTGGCTCGGCGACATCGCGTGCCTCTGGGCGTGTCTGCGGACCTTCCACTCGCAGCCCGACCTGGCGGCGATGCTCATCGGCTACGCGACGGGGTATGCCCTCACGCGGAGGACGCTGCCGCTCGGCGGCGCAGGGACGGTCGAGGCATTCGTCTCGTTCGCGCTGGCCTGGGCCGGCGTGCCGCTCGCGAATGCCGTGCTCGCCGTCTGCGCCTACCGGTTCTTCAACCTCTGGCTGCCGCTTCTGCCGGCCGTGATCGGCCTGCGCCACCTGAAGCGCTGGCGCAGCCAGGTCGCGTCGAACACGACTCGCTAGTCCGCGGCTTCCTCGACCTCCGGCCAGAACTCTTCGACCGGGCGGTGGTGGATCGGCCCGAGCTCGGGGTGCGGCTGGAACCAACGCTGCGCGATTGCGGTCGGGACGATCGCGGAGAGGACGACGACGGTGATCAGAAGCGAGAACTGGGTCCGGTCGATGATGTGCGCATTCAGGCCGTAGAGCGAGCTGATCGTCCCGAACGTCAAGCCGGTCGACATCAGGAGCGTGGTGAACGTCGCATGCGGTGACGTGAACCGGCGTGCAAGCGGGTAGATGCCGGCGAGCTTCGGAACCATCTTCGCGGCGAACAGCAACGCCAACACGCCGAGATTCGCCCAGACGGCGCCGAGCGAGACGTTCATCCCTCCCTTGAAAAAGAAGAGCGGCGTCAGGAACGCGAACGCGACGACACGCAGCCGTTCTTGTTCCTGCCGATGCTGTGCGTAGTGCGTGGCGAGGGCGAGGCCGAGGACGAACGCGGGGAGGACGGCGTGCGAATGGGCGCGGTCACCGAGCCACATGAGCACGAAGAGCGACGCGAAGACGAGCTTGATCTCCGGTTCGATCACGCGGTCGCCGTACCGGCCGAAGAACCACGGCGCGATCCTGGGCAGAACGACGATCAACAGGGCCGAGACGAGCACGAACGGGACGATCCAGAGGTTCGGCTTGATGAAGAGGATCGAGAGAGCGGCGGCCGTCCCGAAGTCCGTGACGAAGGTCGCAGACATGAGCCGCTTCCCGACGAGCTCCTGGTTCAGACCGGTCTCGACGAGCACCGCGTACACGACCGCGAGGCTCGTGGTCGATAGGGCGATCCCGGCGATCTCGGATTGCTTGAACGTCCAGCCGAGCGCCCAGTGGGCAAACGCCCCCGCGGTGAGGAACGGGGCGAGGAACGAAACGGCGCCGATCGACACGCTCGCGTGCCATTCCCGCTTGAACTGCGGGACGTCCACCTCCGCGCCGGCGAGGAACGTCAGCACGATCCCGGCGAACGAGCCGATGAACGACAGCCAGTCAGGGACGTGCGGATGGAACGCGTTCCCGACGAAGACCCCCGCGGCCAGCTCCACGAGCGCGACGGAGAGGCCGATCTCGACCGAGATCGTGCTCGCGACGAGAATGGCGCCGCCGAGTACTGCCGCAAGAGCGAAGCTGCTCACCGCTCCTCCTTCGGAAGTGCTGTGGTCTCGAGTCCGTAGAGGCCATCAGCCCCGGAGGGCGGTTAGGCGCGAGCCTCATCGCGCGTCGCGCGGATCCTAGCGAGTCAGGCTTCGATGCGCGCGGACGCGCCGTCGAGCGCATCCAGCGCTCGACGGACATCCACGTGCTGGCCGACGAAGATCGGCGTGTCGCGTTCCGTGTACCGCGACGCCTCGCTCTCACGCAGCGTGAGCATCAGGTGCATGAAATCCGCCGGCTCGTCGCACTCGAAGGCGGTCATGAACTCCTGGTCGTCGATTCCGAACGAGTAGGTCGTGTGGTTGTGGATCGTCTCGAACTCCGCGCCGATGCGCATGTGCTCGTCCATCGCGCGCTGGCGGTCGTCTTCGGAGAGCGCGTACCAGGGCCGCACCTTCACGAACGGATAGACGACGAGGTACGGGGAGCCCTTCGGCACGACCTTGCGGGCGCGCCGCGCCTTCGTGTACTCGGACGCCTTCGTCGTCGCGAGGTACGAGTACGGCGTCTCGAGCCAGCCCGCGATCGGGGTGCCGTTGAGCCCGGCACCGAGCTCGCCGAGGTCCTCGTATCGCTCGGTGATCTTCCAGAGGAAGAAGTCGCAGTCGGGACGGACGCCCGAGCAGGTGTACACCCGCAGCCAGTCGAGCCGGGCCGCCCAGTGCTCGACGACATCGGCGAACGCGTCCTTGCCGGCCGCGCGCTCCTCGACCGGAAGCCGGCGCCACGCAGGATCGACGCGGTAGAACGTGTACGCGACGTACTGACCGCTCACGCGGAAGATGCTAGCCGGGGAGGAGCGTCCAGAGGTTGGACGCATCAGGCGTCCGCTTCGGCGCTTGCGGTACGTCGGCGATCTCGGTCCAGCCGTCGTCCTCGCCGGGGACGAGGGAGCAGTCGACCGCGCCGGCGCCGATCTGCTGGATCGTCTGCCTGACCGCTGTCCGCGAGGCCTTCGGCGTCCCGTCCGAGTAGTAGACGCCGGACTGCCAGCGGCCGAGGTTGCTCTCGTCGGTCACGTGGAAGAGGAACATCGCGCGCACGGTCGGCTGGCAGGCCGCCATCAGCAGCGCTTCGTCGTAGTACCGCCCCTGCGTCGCTTCGGTCACGGGCTTCGTCGTCGCCGGCTCGCGGCCGACGTAGTCATGGATCTTGGCCGCGGGAATGATCGACTCGATCCCGTACTCGTCGTAGATGATCGGCAGCTTCGAGCCGAGCTGCGCCGTGCCGTTGAACGCCTTGCCGAGCAGGCCGACGAGCTTGTCGTAGTCGGCGAGCCCGATCGACGTGCCGTCCGGATGGCCCGCGTCCGGGGCGACGGACGAATTCTCCCCGTAGGGATGGAGCGCGAAGCCGTCCATGATCGGCTTCGTGCGGCCGCTGTCGCGATAGGCGATCCCGAGGTCCGTGATGAACGCCGTCGGCGAATGCGTCTTGCGTCCGAGCTTCGGGTTGTCCGAGCCGTGCGGCGACACTGAACCGCCGATGACGAACGCGTTGGCGTCGACGGCCTTGATCGCGTCGTAGGTGCGCGCGAGCAGCTTCGCGTACATGCTCGCCGCGAGGTCCTCGCCGTCCGGCCCGAACTGCGGCAGCCAGTAGCGGTTGATGTTCGGCTCGTTCCCGATGATCAGGTTGCGCATGAGCGGGACGCGCCGTGTCAGGTCGGCTGCGAACGACGCGAACTGCCTCTGTGCGCCCGTCGTCAGCGGCGTCGTCCGGCTGCCGTACGGCATGATCGTCGTGTAGATCGTGATCCCGTCGAAGGCGCCGGCGGCGGCGACGGACTGCAACGCGGCGAGCTGGTCGTCGGGGACCGTCGTGTCACCGGGAGACCAGATCGCAGTGACTCGGAGCGCCTGGAAGCCCGCCGCCTTGGCGAGGTCGACCTTGGCGCGGGCGACGGCCGGATCGGCGTTCCGTCCCTCGTCCTCGGCCGCTCCGATCGTCATCGTCATCGAGGCGGCCGCCGTCGCCGGGGCAAGGCATGCCAGCAGGCACAGGGTCAGGATCGAGAGACGGAAGAGGCGCACGCAGAAAGAAGTCGGGAACGGAGGAGCATTTGAGTCTAGTCCGGCGCGTCGAAGATTCAAGAGGGTCGAAATCCCCTGTATAGGGGAGGGCGACCCGGCCGAACGGCCGATATGTTGACAGACGTCAGGGTTGCGTTGCCAAGCTCTCACCGTAGGGAGCACGGGAAGCTCGCCACTCTCCCTTTCTGGTGCGATCCTGAGGTTCGCTATGCGGCCCGGCCTTCTCCAACCGGGCCGCTTTCCCTTTTACGCCGGAGTGATGCGAACCAGACGACGGGTCAGGGAACCGTGAAGCGACGGCTGACCGACCGTGGTGGCCCTGGGTTGACGGGCGCCGTCAGCGAAACGCCGACCGTATATCTGCCCGGAGGCAGCGCGCCGAGCAGAACGCGTCGCTGGATACCGCCGATCGCGAGCCCGTGCCTACGTCGGATCGTCCGCCCCGCGGCGCGCACAGTCAGCGCGTAGCTGCAGTCGATGTCGCAGCGCAGATCCGCACGGACGCGGGCCGCCACCTTGACGACGCCGAGTGACGCGCGCGGGGTGAGCGCGAGCGACGGACAGCGCGTGACGACGCCCCGGTGCGCCTCCCTGACGGCCGTCCGCACGGCCGGGAGATCCGACTTCGGCTTCCCGTCGACGTAGAACAGCCCGGACTGCCAGCGATTCAGGTCGCCCTCGTCGATCGTGTGGAAGATGAAGAACCCGCGCACGTTCGGCTGGCAGAACGCCAACTCGATCGCCTGCCGGTAGTAGTCGCCCTGCACGGACTCCGGCACCGGCTTCACGCTGGCGATCTCCTGGCCGGTATAGAGGCTCGCCTTCGGTGCGGGGATCTGCGACTCGACGCCGAACTCGGTGTAGTAGATCGGCAGTGTCGAGCCCTGCTGGGCAGTCCCGTCGAACGCCGTACCGAGCAGCGAGACGAGCTTGTCGTAGTCCGCGACCGCGATCGTCGTCGAGTTCGGGTGCCGGCCGTTGACGGGCGCGATGCTCGAGTTGTCCTCGTACGGATGGATTGCGAGCCCGTCCATGATCGGCTTCGTCCGCCCGCTGTTGCGGTAGACGGTTCCCATGTCGGCGATGAACGCGGTCGGCGAGTGTGTGAGGCGGATCGAGGTCGGATCGTCGCCGCCGTGTGGCGAGAGCGCGCCGCCGAGGACGAGGATGTTCCGCGAGACCGCCTTCAGGGCGTCGTAGCTCTCCGCGAGCAGGGCTTCGTACCCCGCGGCGGCCGCGTCCGAGCCGTCGAGCTCGAACTGCGGCAGCCAGTAGCGATTCAGGTTCGGCTCGTTCCCGATCACGAAGCGCCGGATGTCCGGCACGGCCCGCGCGATCGCGGCCGCGTACGCAGCGAAGTCCTGACGCTCCTGCTCCGTCAACGGCGCCGTCCGGCTGCCGAAGTTCATGACCACGAGGAACACCTGGACCCCGTCGAGGTGCGCGGCCTCTGCGACGTTCCTGAGCACGTCCGTGTCCGCCTGCGACGGGGCGGTCTGGCCGGGTGCCCACACCTGCGTGAGCCGAACCGAGTTGAGGCCCGCTGAGGTCAGCAGATCCATCTGCGCCTTCGCGCCGACGAGGGTCGGCTGACGCACCGCATCCTCCGCCGCTCCGATCAACATCGTCGGGCCGCCGGCTGATGCGGTCGAGGGCAGCGCCCCCGCGAGCGCCAGCAGAGCCAGGACGACGAGACGCTTCACTCCGGCCTATGTATCGGAAATCCAGGGCTTTCGCCGCGGGAAGCGTGTCCGGTGGAGGCCCGGCTAGATTGGCTCCATAGCCTCTCGCCTCGAAGAAAAGCTCAGGACCCTGCCGGCGAAGCCGGGTGTCTACCTGTTCCGGGACAGGGAGGGGGACGTCCTCTACGTCGGAAAGGCCAAGTCGCTGCGCCCGCGTGTCCGGTCGTATTTCCAGGCGGGCCACGATGCCCGGGCCACGATCCAGCAGCTTCCAGACCGCGTCGATGACGTCGAGGTGATCGTCACGCAGAACGAGGTCGAGGCGCTCCATCTGGAGCAGAACCTCGTAAAGCGGCACAGGCCGCCGTTCAACGTCCGGCTGCGAGACGACAAGTCGTTTCCCTACATCGCGGTCACGGTCGAGGACGAGTACCCGCGCGTCATGTTCACGCGGGAGCGGCATCGTCGCGGCGTCTGGTACTTCGGGCCGTACGCGAACGCGAAGAAGGTGCGCGAGACGCTCGACGTCCTCAACCGCGTCTTCCCGTACCGGCCGTGCGAAGGGCCGAAGCCGGGCCGCCACTCCGGAATCCCGTGCCTCGACTACCACATCGACCGCTGCCTCGCGCCGTGCGTGGGCTACGTGTCGAAGGACGACTACCGGACGATCATCGACCAGGTGATCGAGTTCCTCTCGGGCGAGACGGAGCCGATCCAGCGCGAGCTCGAGCGCAAGATGCGCGAGGCCGCAGCCGAGGAGCGGTTCGAGGACGCGGCGCGCTACCGGAACAGGCTGCGGTCCGTGCAGCACCTCGCGGAACGGCAGGCCGCGGACCGGCGGTCGGTCGGCACCGTCGACGTGATCGGCCTTGCGGTCGAGGGCGATCGTGCGGTCGTCCAGGTTTTCCCTCTGCGCGACGGCAAGATGGTCGACCGGTACTCGTTCCATCTCGAGAACGTCGGCGGCCAGGACACGACGACGATCCTCGAGTCGTTCTGTCTGGAGTACTACGGCGGCTCTCCGTCCGTGCCGCCGCAGATCATCGTGCCGCGCGACGCGGGCGACATGTCGGCGCTCGAGGAGTTTCTGTCGGAGCGCCGTGGAGCACGCGTCGAAGTGCGGGTCGCGGAACGTGGCGAGAAGCGGCGTCTCCAGGAGCTCGCCTCGGAGAATGCCGCGCATGCGCTCGCTTCCGACACCGCGGTGGCCGAGCAGAAGCGACTGCGCCGGATCGAGGCGCTCGAGGAGCTCCGCGAGGCGCTGAACCTCGAGTCGCTGCCGATCCGCATCGAATGCTTCGACATCTCGACGGCGATGGGCTCGGAGAACGTCGGCGCGGTGGTCGTCTTCCAGGACGCGCTGCCGAAGAAGGCGCACTACCGCAAGTTCGGCGTGCGCGGACAGGAGGGGATGGACGACTTCGCGGCGATGGCGGAGGTGATGCGCAGGCGTTTTGCGCGGCTCTCGGACGGGACCGGGGAGGACCACGACGAGAGCTTCGCCGCGACCCCGAACCTGGTCGTCGTCGACGGCGGCAAGGGCCAACTCTCGGCCGCGCTCGCGGCAATGCAGGCGTTCGATCTCCCGCGCGTCGCGGTGGTCGCGTTGGCGAAGCGCGAGGAAGAGGTCTTCGTCCCCGGACGTTCCGATCCGATTCGCCTCTCGCGGCACTCGCCCTCGCTGCAGCTGTTGCAGCGCATTCGCGACGAGGCGCACAGGTTCGCGATCGGATTCCACCGCCAGCGGCGCGAGACGCGCTCGTTCGGCTCCATCTTCGACGAGCTGCAGGGCGTCGGCCCGGCGCGCCGGCGCGCGATCCTGCAGCACTTCGGTTCGGCCGAGCGGTTCCTCGCGGCGACGCAGGAGGAGCTCGAGGGCGTGCCGGGTGTGCCGGCGAAGACGGCGCGGGCGATCTACGCGCAGCTACACAAGGCGGGCCGCGCGTAGGAATCCCTCGAACGCGTCACTCGCGCCAGCGATATCCCCCACCACGGGGGAACGCCGATAAGGCAAGGGCCGCGTGGAAAGCCGCACCCTCATCCCGCCTGGTACCTGAGCCAGATCGAGCGCGGCAAGACCCGGCCCACCGGCGAGATGCTCGCGTGGCTGGGCGAACGGCTGGGCGTCGACGCGTCGTTCCTGGAGACGGGACAGTCGTCGGCGGAGTACGCCGAGTCCGAGGCGGCAGTCGCACGCGCCGAGGCGGCGGTGGAGGGTCAGCAGTTCGAAGAGGCGCGCGAGGCCCTGAGCGGACTCCGCTTCACCCCCGACGCGCCCGAGCTCGAGTTCCGCGCGCTGCTCGCGGACAGCTGGACGCGCTCGTACTTCGGCGAGCAGCGCCAGGCGCTCGAGGCGCTTGCCCGTGCGCGGGAGCTGTCGGAGCTCGACCTGTTCACGGACGTCGAGCGGTCCGAGGTGCTCTACCGCATGGGCGTCGTCCGCTACCAGCTTTCGTCGATCAACTCCGCGATCAGCCTCCTGACCGAGGCGTACGATCTCGCGACGCGGTCCGGGCTTCCTTGCGACCGTCTCCGCTCGCACGTCCTCGAGTGGCGCTCACGCTGCTCGCGCCGGCAGCGCGACTTCGAGGCTGCGCGCGAGGACATCGAGCTCGCGCTCGAGCTCGCGGAGGGTCTCGAGGACACGCTCACGATCGCGCACGTCACGTTCCAGGCGTCGATCGTCGCCGAGCGCGGCGGCCACTGGTTGCGCGCACGTGCGCTCGCCGAGCGCGCGAAGGAGCTGTACGAGGCGCACGGCGACCGCATCAACATGGGCCGGATGCTCAACAACCTCGGCGGGCTCAACTACCTGCTCGGCAAGTCGGACGACGCGGTCACGCATCTCAAGCAGGCGTTCTCGATCGCGCTCGAGACGGGCAGCGACGCCGACGCCGCGCAGGCCGTCTCCTCCCTCGCGCAGGTTCATCTCGGCGCGAAGGAGTACCCGCTCGCGGAGCAGCAGGCGCGACACGCGCTCGAGCTCCTCTCCGGGCGCGAAGACTTCATCGACGAGATCGGCAACGCCCAGATCGTGCTCGGTCGCGCATTGCTCGAGCAGGACCGCCTCGACGAGGCGGAGACGGTGTTCGACGAGGCCGAGGCGAGCTTGCAACAACTCTCCTCGGCCAGTCACGCGGCAGTCGCGTGGACGGCGCAGGGCGACCTCGCCATCCGCCGCGGCGACGCAGAGGCGGCGGCGGCGCTCTATCGCCGTGCGGCGGAAGCTCTCCAGGACGTTCGGTTCTAGGAAGGGAGGTGATCAGGATGCTGCGGAAACTCCTCTCCCTTGGGGCACTCGTCGTGGTCGCTCTCGCGCTCGGCGCAGGCCCAGCGGCGGCGAACAACGGCAAGCCCTCCGGGTCGGCGTTTGCAAACGCGAACGGGAAGCCCTTCGTGACGGACGGCTTCTCCGACGGCCGCCTCGCGAACTAAGGCGAACGGCCACGCACTCGGCTTGAGCGGCCGCTCTCGGTCCTCGGAGCGGCCGTTCGCCTTTCCTCGTTACGTGCGCTCGGGTTGCGCGGTGCCGTCCGCGTCGATGACGTCCCGGAAGCGCAGCGTCCTCATCATCAGCAGGATCGCCGTGAATCCCAACGTTGCATTCACGACGATCAGCGTGACGCGCAGGCCGACGCTGAAGCTCAGCAATGCGCTTCTCGACGCGGCGTGCGCCTTGTTGAAGATGTAGAGGAGCAGCGCCTGCTCCGTTCCGATTCCCGCCGGGCTGAAGGGGAAGATCGTCGCGAGGCTCTGGCTCACCTGCACGAGCAGCGCGTTGTGGAGCGAGGCGTGGATCTGAAACGCCTCGAGGAAGCAGAAGACGGTCGCGAGGCGCAGCGTCCAGTCGAGTACCTGGAACGGAACGACGCGCGTGACGTAGTACGGATGGTCGGAGAACGCTGAGAATCCCTGCGCGACGCGTGCCCGGAAGTCCTCGACGCGGTCGGCGATCCAGACGATGAGCAGTCCGCCGAACAGGATCAGGAGAACGAAGAGGATCAGCCCGATGCGCGGATGCCGGAACGCCCAGCCGTAGTCGAGCGACGGCAGATGGGGGAGGACGTGCAGACCCGGCAGGAAGCCCTGCGTGACCGCCCAGATGACGAGGCACCCTGCGACGGCCATGTCGAAGACCGTCTGCAGGAGCACGGTGGAGACGAGCGTCGTGTAGGTCGAGCCCTGGACGTGCCGCTTGGCGAGGAACAGCTTCACGGCGTCGCCGCCGCGCGCGGGGATGACCGCGTTGACCCCGGTTCCGGCGACGTACGCGCCGAACATGTGCCGCCAGCGAACCTCGCTGTGGCGATACGCGGCCGCGACGATGTTGCGCCAGGCGGTCGAGACCGCGATCAGTTTGCAGAAATGGCAGAGGGCGGCAGCGGCCAGCCACTGCCAGCGGACGTCCGCGAGATGGCCGAAGAAGACGGAGATCGCGTGCCACGTCGTATGAAACACGCGCTCAGTGTGACTGAGACTCTAGATCGCCCCCGGGCCGTCTCCGTCGGGTTCCATGAACGGATAGCGGTAGTCCGTCGGCGGGACGAAGGTCTCCTTGATCGTGCGCGGGCTGACCCAGCGGATCAGGTTCCACATGGAGCCGGCCTTGTCGTTCGTGCCCGACGCGCGGGCGCCGCCGAACGGCTGCTGGCCGACGATCGCTCCCGTCGGCTTGTCGTTGACGTAGAAGTTGCCGGCCGCATAGCGGAGCTTCTCGTCGGCGAGCTCGAGCGCGTCGAGGTCGCGCGCGAAGACCGCCCCGGTGAGACCGTACGGCGCGCCGCGGTCGACGAGCTCCAGCGTCTCCCCGAACTTGCCCTCGGGATACACGAACGTCGTGACGACGGGGCCGAAGAGCTCTTCGCGCATCGTGCGGAAGTCGGGATCCTCGGTCTCGATCACCGTCGGCTCGACGAAGAACCCCTCCGAGTCGTCGTAGCCTCCGCCGACGAGGACGTTGACGTTGCTCGCCGCCTTCGCCTCCTCGATCGCTTCCTTCTGCGTGCGGAACGAGCCCGCGTCGATGACGGCGCCCATGAAGTTCTGGAAGTCCGCCACGTCGCCCATACGGATCGACCCGACTTCCTCGACGAGACGCTCCTTGATCTCGGGCCACAGGTTCGACGGCGCGAAGACGCGTGACGCGGCCGAGCACTTCTGGCCCTGGTACTCGAAGCTGCCACGCACGATCGCCGTCGCGACCGCCGCGGCGTCGGCGGACGGATGAGCGACGATGAAGTCCTTGCCGCCGGTCTCGCCGACGATGCGCGGGTAGTTGCGGTAGTTCGCGATGTTGTTGCCGATCGTCTTCCACATCGACTGGAACACCGGCGTCGAGCCGGTGAAGTGCACGCCTGCGAGGTCGGGACTCGCGAGCGCCGGATCGCCGATCGCCGCGCCGGAGCCGTAGACGAGGTTGATGACGCCCGGCGGCAGTCCCGCTTCCTCATAGAGCTTCATCAGGAAGAACGCGGAGTACGCCGCCGTCGAGGCGGGCTTCCAGACGACGGTATTGCCCATCAGCGCGGCGCTCGTCGGCAGGTTGGCGCCGATCGCCGTGAAGTTGAACGGCGTGACCGCGAAGACGAAGCCTTCGAGCGGCCGGTACTCCATTCGGTTCCACGTCCCCGGCGAGGACACGGGCTGCTCCGCGTAGATCCGGAGCATGTACTCGACGTTGAAGCGCCAGAAGTCGATCACCTCGCACGCTGCGTCGATCTCCGCCTGGTGAGCGGTCTTCGACTGGCCGAGCATCGTGGCCGCGTTGAGCGTCGCGCGCCACGGGCCGGCGAGGAGCTCCGCTGCGCGGAGGAAGATCGAGGCGCGCTCTTCCCACGAGGTTCGGTGCCAGTCCTCCCACGCGTCTGCTGCCGCCTTGATCGCGCGTCCGACTTCGGGCGCGCCGCCGCTGTGCACCGTCGCGAGCACGTGGCTCTTGTTGTGCGGCATGACGGAGTCGAAGGTGTCGCCCGTGCGGACTTCCTCGCCGCCGATGAGGAGCGGGATCTCCAGCTGCCGCGACTGCATCTCCTGCAGGCGCTGCTGCAGCTCGGCACGCTCCGGCGACCCCGGCGCGTACGACTTGACAGACTCGTTCTGCGGCTTGGGGGGTCGGAAGAGTCCGGGCGCGGCGCTCATCGGCGCCGATTGTAGGCTTGTGGTCCGTGTCTGTGACGCGCGTCGCCTACGCGGCCGAGGGGTGGGGCGAAGGCGAGCTCTGGTTCGAAGGACCGCGCCTCGTGTGGCACGAGCTGCCGCGTCCGCGTCCGACAGAGACGAGTCCGAGGCCACACCCCCACCCGGGTGGGACTCAGTCCCGCCTCCCTCTGCGGTCGACGGTACGGGCAAAGCGCAGACGTGTCCGGGACGCCGATGTGCCGATGGTGCGCCGATTCGTCCACACCGTGCAGCGCTACTTCGCGGGCGAGCGGACGTCGTTCGGCGCGTTCGACGTCGACCTCGAGGGCCTGACGCCTTTCCAGCGCGCGATCTCCGACGCTCTGCGCGACGTCCCGTACGGCGAGGTCGTCTCGTACGGAGAGCTCGCACGCGACGCCGGTTATCCGAACGCGCAGCGCGCGGCCGGGACGTTCTGCGCGCACAACCGATACCCGCTCGTCCTGCCGTGCCATCGCGTCGTCGCGTCGAACGGGATCGGCAGCTATGGCAGCCTCGGCGTCGGCTACAAGCGCCGCCTCTTGGAGCTCGAGGGTGTCGCTCTCTGAGGATCTCCGCAACGAGCTCGCGGCGATCGCGCCGCGCAGCGACTGCGACCGGCTCGCCGAGCTCTCGGGCCTGTTCCACGCTGCGGGAAGCATCCACCTTCGTGGACGGGGGGAGGTCTCCGTGCACCTCGACGTGGCGAGCTCCGCCGTCGCCCGCCGTGCGTTCAGTCTTCTGCGCGACTTCGGCGTCACGTCGGAGATCCGGACGTATCGCCAGCAAGCGTTCAACCGGCCGACGCGCTACCAGCTCCACGTCGCAGGGAACGATCGTGCGCTCCAGGTCCTCTACGAAGCCGGGGTAGTAACCCAGCGCCTCGCGCCGCTCGACCATCCTCCGCGCCGCGTCGTCGCGCGCGCCTGCTGCCGGGGCGCGTATCTCCGCGGCACGTTGCTCGGCGGCGGCTCGCTCAGCGGCCCGCGCGCACCGCACCTCGAGCTGCGATCGGCGTCCGTTGCCGGCGCGCAGTTCGTTGCGGAGCTTGCGGCGCGCGAAGGCGCAACGCTCGCCGTGCTCGATCGAGGACGCCATGCCGTCGCGTACGCGAAGGGAACGGATGCGATCGCCGATCTCCTGGCCGGGGTCGGCGCGAGCGATGCCGTCCTCGCGTTCGAGGAGTCCGCCGTCATGGCGGCGACTCGCGGGCGTGCGAACCGGCTCGCGAACGCCGACCACGCCAACCTTGTCCGCGCGAGCCGCGCGGCGCACGCACAGTTGCGCGCCGTCGAGCAGCTTCGGCGAGGCGGCGAGCTGGCGGATCTTCCGAAGCCGTTGCGGGAAATTGCCGAGTTACGCATCCGTCATCCGACGCTGTCGCTGCGCGAGCTCGCGCTGAAATGTCGACCTCCGGCAACAAAAGCTGCTGCACACAGACGGCTTCGCAAGCTTCAGCGTCTTGCAGGCGACCTCTAACTCTTTTCGCGCCGTAGAGTCCGCGTCGCCCTTGCGTCATACTCCAGAGGCGGCGGGTCCGTGCTCGTCCGGCGCCGGATTCAGACCCCGTCCGACGCCACGGTCCTGAGCGTGGTTCAACCGGAGGGGGAGGTCGTCCTCGGAGCTTCCCCTCCGGCCCGCCGCGAAGCGGTGGGCCGGTCGGGCCCAAGCCGGCGCGCCGGCCAAGCCGGCGCGCCTCTGAGTGTCTGCATCGCAAGCGACGCAGACGCGGCCCGCAGTGCCGCACGAAGTCCGCTGCGGCTGGCGCCGCAGCATGACGACTTCGTGCGGTGACTATCTCTGGGCGAGCGGTCTCGGCCGACGCGGGCAAAGCCCGCATCGGCGGCTGATGTAAGACGGTTAGACTCGAACGATGGCGAAGACACGCGTTGGAATCAACGGATTCGGGCGGATCGGGCGGAACTTCTTCCGTGCTCACCTCGAGCGTGGCGGCGACTTCGAGGTCGTCGCGATCAACGACCTCGGGGACGCGAAGACGATGGGGCATCTTCTCAAGTACGACTCGGTCCTCGGTCAGCTCGACGAGGACGTCGAGGTCGGCGACGGCGTCATCAAGGCAGGCAAGACCGAGTTGAAGGTCCTCTCGGAGCGGGACCCGGCGGGACTGCCGTGGAGCGACCTCGAGGTCGAGCTCGTGATCGAGTCGACCGGCTTCTTCGCGGACCGCGACGGCGCGCAGAAACACATCGACGCCGGCGCGAAGAAGGTCGTCATCTCCGCGCCCGCAACCGACCCGGACCTCACCGTCGTCCTCGGCGTGAACGACGACATGTACGACCCGGAGCAGCACCACATCGTCTCGAACGCGTCGTGCACGACGAACTGTGTCGCGCCGCTCGCCAAGGTCCTGCACGACAACTACGCGATCGAGCAGGGCTTCATGACGACGATCCATGCGTACACGAACGACCAGCAGATCCTCGATCTCCCGCACAAGGACCTCCGCCGCGCACGGGCAGCCGCGATCAACCTGATCCCGACGTCCACGGGCGCCGCGCGCGCGATCGGGCTCGTGATGCCCGACCTCAAAGGGAAGGTCGACGGGATCTCCGTGCGGGCACCGGTCCCGGTCGGCTCGATCACCGACCTGGTCGTGAGCCTCGGCCGCGAGGTCACGATCGGCGAGGTGAACGACGCGTATCGCGCCGCCGCCGACTCCGGCCGGCTGGAGGGAATCCTGCGCTACGCGGACGATCCGCTCGTGTCGACCGACATCGTCCACTCGCAGTACTCGTGCATCGTCGACAGCGAGCTGACGATGGCGAACGGACGCATGGTGAAGGTGTTCGGCTGGTACGACAACGAGTGGGGCTACAGCTGCCGCCTCGTCGACGTCGTGTCGAAGATCGCCGCGGACATCCCCGCTGCCGTCTCGGCGTAGCGTGCGGCTCACATTCGTCCGGCTGCTCGTCGACGACTACGCGGCCTGCTTCCGCTTCTACCGGGACGTGATGGAGTTTCCGGTGACCTTCGGGAACGAGACGAGCGGCTACGCCGACTTCGATGCGGGCGCGGACGTGCACATCGCCGTCTTCGACCGCTGCGAGCAGATGGAGCAGCTCGGCGGCGAGGACCAGGCAAGCGGCGCCCAGGCTGCGCTCATCTTCGAGGTCGTCGACGTCGACTCGGCGATCGCCGGTCTGCGCGCAAGGGGTGCGAGGGTCGCGCGAGAGCCGGCAGACCGCGCCGACTGGGGAATCCGCGTTGCGTACGTCCGCGATCCGGCCGCGAACCTGATCGAGCTGAACCAGCCGATCCCGATCAAGGGATGAGACGCCCGCGGTCCGTCCGCGACGCAGATGTCTACGGCAAGCGGGTGCTCGTGCGCAGCGACCTCAACGTCCCGCTCGAGGACGGACGTATCGCCGACGACACGCGCATTCGTGCCGCGTTGCCGACGCTGCGGTTGCTCCTCGACCGCAGCGCCGGCGCCGTCACGGTTTGCTCGCACCTCGGCCGGCCGCGAGGGCCTGACCCTGCGTATGCGATCGAGCCGGTGCGGCAGGCCGTCTGCGCCGCGCTCGACGACGCGCGCGTGACGGTGCTCGAAAACACGCGCTTCAACCCCGGCGAGACGAAGAACGATCCGTCGTTCGCGCGCGAGCTCGCGGACGGAAACGACGTGTTCGTCGAGGACGCCTTCGGCTCCGTTCATCGCGCGCATGCGTCGACCGTCGGCGTCGCGGAGCTGCTCCCCACGTACGCAGGACAGTTGCTCGAACGCGAGCTCGAGGAGCTCGGCAAGCTCCTCGGCGACGTCGAGCGTCCGTTCGTTCTCATCTCCGGCGGAGCAAAGGTGGAGGACAAGCTCGGCGTCCTCCGCAACCTCGGCGGCAAGGCGGATGCGGTGCTCGTGGGCGGCAAGATGGCCGAGGAGCTGCGCGAGAAGAATCCGCTGCCGTTCGAGGTCGTGCTCCCCACGGACGTCGTCGCCGCCAGCGAGTTCGCCGCCGACGCGCAGACCAAGGTCGTCGCGTACGACAGCGTTCCCGGCGGCTGGCTCGGGCTCGACATCGGCCCGGAGACGTGCACGACGTTCGCGCAGTACGTCCAGCAGGCGGGCACGATCTTCTGGAACGGGCCGATGGGCGTCTTCGAGTGGCCGCGGTTCGCCGAGGGGACGAAGGCCGTTGCCGAGGCCGTCGCTCAGTCGGACGCGTTCTCGGTCGTCGGCGGCGCGGATTCGGCGCGTGCACTGCAGGAGCTCGGCCTGGCGGACGACGTGTCGTGGCTCTCGACCGGCGGCGGCGCCGCGCTCGAGCTCCTCGAGGGCAAAGAGCTCCCCGGCGTCGCCGTCATCCCGGAGGCCTGACCGTTGTTGATCGCCGCGAACTGGAAGATGTACAAGGGACGGCGGGAGACGCGCGAGTTCCTCGAGCATTTCGAGCCGCCCGCCGGCGTCGACGTGGTCATCTGCCCGTCGTTCACCTCACTCGCCGCGGCCGTCGAGACCGGGCGCACGATCTACGCGCAGAACGTGCACTGGGAGAACCAGGGCGCGTACACAGGAGAGGTCTCACCCGAGATGCTCGTCGAGCTCGGCGTCGCCGGGTCGATCGTCGGCCACTCGGAACGGCGTCAGTACTTCGGTGAGACCGACGAGACCACCGCGAAGCGCGCAGAGGCGGCGCTTGCCGCGGGCCTCGGCGTGATCGCCTGCGTCGGCGAGACGGAGGAGCAGCGCGAAGCGGGCGAGATGGAGGACGTCCTGCGCCGGCAGGTCGGCGTCTTGCCGCGGCACGATCGCCTCGTGATCGCGTACGAGCCGGTCTGGGCGATCGGAACCGGCAAGAACGCGACACCCGAGATGTGCCACCACGCGCACTCGTTCATCAAGTCGCTCACGGACGTGCAGGTCCTCTACGGTGGCTCCGTGAAACCGGACAACGCCGCAGCCCTCCTCTCGCAATCCTCTGTCGACGGTGCGCTCGTCGGCGGCGCGTCCCTCGACGTCGACTCGTTCACCGCGATTTGCCGCGCAGCTATCCCCTCGTAGCGCTCGTCATCCTCGACGGCTGGGGCTGCGCGCCGCCCGGCCCGGGCAACGCGGTCGAGCTCGCGAACACGCCGAACTTCGACCGGCTCTGGCGCGAGTTCCCGCACACGACGCTCGAGGCGTCGGGCGAGGCGGTCGGGCTCCCGCCGGGACAGATGGGCAACTCCGAGGTCGGGCACCTCACGATCGGATCCGGCCGCGTGCTCCTCCAGGACCTCATGCGCGTCAACCGGGCGATCGCGGACGGCTCGTTCTTCGAGAACCCCGCGCTGGTGTCGGCGTTCGAGCGCGGGGAGCGCGTTCATCTCTTCGGCCTCGTGTCGCACGGCGGCGTGCACTCGCACATCGACCACCTGCGCGCGCTGCTGCGCTTCGCGCCGGAGAAGACGTGGATCCACGCGTTCACCGACGGGCGCGACGTGTCGCCGACGTCGGCGATCCGAGATCTGGCCGAGCTTCCGGTCGATCGCATCGCCACGGTCGCCGGCCGCTACTACGCGATGGACCGCGACCAACGGTGGGACCGGACGGAGCGGGCGGTCAAGGCGCTGATGGAGGGAACCGACCCGAGTGCGTCCGATCCGTTGGCCGCGGTCGACGCGAGCTATGCCCGCGGTGTCACGGATGAGTTCATCGAGCCGACCTCGATCGAGGGACGCCCGCGCATCGACCCCGCCCGCGACTCCGCGATCTTCTTCAACTTCCGACCGGACAGAGCACGCCAATTGACGATGAAGCTCCGCGAGCTCGGCGTCGATATGACGACTATGACGCGGTTTCGGGCGGACTTCGACTGCCCTGTCGCCTTCGGGGAGCAGGAGGTGCAGGAGACCCTCGCCGAGGTCCTGGCCGAGCACCGGGTCCGGCAGCTTCACGTCGCCGAGACCGAGAAGTACGCGCACGTGACGTATTTCTTCAACGGCGGCCGCGAGGACGAGTGGGGCGGAGAGAAGCGCGTCCTCGTCCCCTCGCCGCGCGACGTGCCGTCGTACGACCACAAGCCGGAGATGTCGGCGGGCGAGGTGACCAGCCGGTTCGTGGAGGAGATCGAGACCGGCGACTACGCTTTCGCCGTCGTCAACTTCGCCAACCCGGACATGGTCGGCCACACGGGATCGATCCCGGCGGTCGTGAAGGCGGTCGAAACCGCCGACGAGTGCCTCGGCGTAGTAGTGGATGCGGTCGCCCGGAAAGGCGGCGTGTCGCTGATCACGGCCGACCACGGAAACGCCGAGCAGATGCTCGAGGAAGACGGCAAGAGCCCGCATACGGCCCACACGACGAACCCCGTGCCGCTGATCGTCACGGAGCGCGAGGTGACGCTCGCGGACACCGGGGAGCTCTCGGATCTAGTGCCCTCTGTGCTGGGCTTTTTGGGTTTCAAACAACCTTCACAGATGACCGGCAAACCGCTAACAACGTCCGCTGGTTAGCGGATATACTCCGGCACCTTGTCACTCCAGCAACCTGATTTTGGCGTCCTGCGGAAGGCACAAAAGGGTGACGAGCGGGCGTTCAGCCTCATCGTTCGCGCGTACCAGGTTCCCGTCTTCAACTACGTTCTCCGCCTCGTCGGCGACCGCGCCCTGGCGGAGGACCTGACGCAGGAGGTCTTCCTCCGCGTCTACCAGGGGCTGCCGAAGTTCTCGCTGCGGTCGAAGTTCACGACGTGGCTGTTCCAGGTGACGAAGAATCGCGTCCTCGACGAGCTGCGCGCCTCGGAGCGCCGGCCGCGGGCGCTCGTCGCGCTCGAGGACGTCCCCCCGCTCGAGGTCGTCGACGCGCCGTTCGAGCGGCTCGAGGCGATCGACGCGGTCTGGCGCGCGGTCGAAGGGCTCAACGTCGACCTGAAGATGGCGCTCCTCCTCCGCGACATCGTCGGGTTGTCGTACACCGAGATCGCGGACTCGCTGGAGATCACGCTTGCCACGGTGAAGTGGCGGATCTACAAGGCGCGGGAAGACGTGCAGCACGCGTTGGCCCGCGAGGGGATCACAATCGGCGCCGAGACACGGGCCGCCGACCGCCAGGCCGTCACCTCCTAGCGTAGGAGCGCAACCACCGCGACAGGTTGCGCGCCTCGTCCGCGGGCGTCGCTCCCTGCGCGATCGGCCGCACGCGCGGAACGGCCGGCGGCTTCGACGACGTTTTGCCGCTGCCGCCGAGCCCGACGAGGCCGAGCACGAGCGCGACAACGGCGAACGCGACCGCCAGCACGATCCACATCCACGTCTTCCGGCCCGAGACGCTGGGCAAGATGCGGCGCGGTAGCGGCGCCGTGGCGACCGTGACTGCGTTGTCCTCCCTGGTCGCCGCAAGCGCAGCGGCGACGTCGCCGGCAGACTGCGGCCGGAACCGGGCCTCGCGCGCGAGGCAGCGCATGACGAGCGCCTCGAGCGCCGGCGGGACGGAGGGCTCGAGGTCGCGCACCGGAACGATCGCGCCTTCGCGGTGATGTTCTGCAAGGTCGGCGAGCGACGCGAACGCGTGCGGCGGACGTCCGGTCAAGAGCTCGTAGAGGACTGCGCCGAGCGAGTAGACGTCCGCTTCGGGGCCGGCCTCGCCGCCGAGCGCCTGCTCCGGCGCCAGGTACGCGGCCGTGCCGAGGACGGTGCCGTGCTTCGTCAGACGCGTGCTCTCGGCGGCGCGGGCGATTCCGAAGTCCGCGATCTTGAGGACGCCGTCCTCGCGCAAGAGCAGGTTCTGCGGCTTCACGTCGCGGTGCACCAGACCTGCCTGGTGCGCGTGCTGCAATCCGAGCGCGGCCTGACGCGCGAGCGCCGCCGCCTCTTCCGCCGGAAGCTTGCGCCGCCGCGCAAGGAGGTCGGCAACCGTCTCGCCCGGCACGAGCTCCATGACGATGAACGGACGGCCGTCGTCCTCGCCGGCGTCGTACACGTGGACGACGTTGGGATGCGAAAGACGTGCCGCGAGCCGTGCCTCGCGAACGAAGCGCTTCCGAAACTCCTCGTCCGCCGCGAACTGCTCCGCGAGAACCTTCACGGCGACACGTCGCGCGAGCTCCGCGTCCTCCGCGACGTAGACGACGGCCATGCCGCCGTGGCCGAGCGTGTCCTCGACGCGATACCGGCCGCGCGCGATCGTCTCGACGCTAATCGCCCTCACCGTGCTTTCCGTGCCCCTTGCCCTTGCCGTGGTGCTCTTCGGGCGGAGGCGGAGCCGGCGTGCAGGTGATCCCGTGTACTAGCTGGTTGGTCGCCGACAGGAGGTCTTCCTGGAAAACCGCAGGGACGCGGTGTGCGTTGATCGCCGCGATCGTCCGCTGTTGGAGCCGCCGCGCTTCGGCGAGCGCGCCGCAGCCGTCGTTCGCGTCCAGCTTGGCCGCGACGGCGTCGCTGCTGCTCGCGAGCTGCTCGGCGAGCGCGGCCGGAAGCTTCGGCTGCGGCGGAACACTCCGCCGCGCGTGCCCGCCGCAGCCAGTGACGAGCGCGGCGGTGCAGAGCAAGGTGACGTGACGTCTCGTTCGACCCGTTCTCATTCGCCTCGCCCGAGGCGGTCGGCGAGCAGCCGTGGCAAGCCTGCCTCGCGCATCTCGGCCTGGGTTTTCTCGATGGGGTATGGGACACGGCGGAAGCTCGCGAACCTGCGCTCGAGATCGAGCAGGAGCCAGGCGGCGCGCGGATCCCCGTCGCGTGGCTGGCCGACCGAGCCCGGGTTGAGCAGCCGGCGCTCGGCCAGCTCCTCCTCAGCGCCGCCGGCGGCGACGCCTCCGGTGATCCTCCCGTCCGCGAGCGCGAGCGCGAGCGCGACGTGGCTGTGGCCGACGAGCACGACCGGCGCAGAGGTGAGGTCGAACGTCGCGCGTGCCGCTTCTTCGGAGAGCACGTATTCCCAGACCGGGTCGCGCGCGCTCGCGTGGAAGAGCGCGGCACCGTCCGCCTCCGCGCTCGGCGCCAACCCGCGGAGAAACGACTTCGACTCGGACGACAGCCGTTCGCTCGTCCAGAGCGCGGCCGCAGCCGCCTCGTCGTTGAAGTCGGTCACCGTCAGCTCCCCGAGCGCGACGAGGTCGTGGTTGCCGATCAGGCAGAGATCTGCGCGCTCGCGCACGAGCTCGCAGCACTCGTTCGGCTGCGGCCCGTAGCCGACCGTGTCCCCCAGGCACCAGACCGCGTCGACGCGTTCGCCATCGATTGCGGACAGGACGGCGTCGAGCGCGTGCCGGTTAGCGTGCACGTCCGAGATGACGGCGACTCGCATCGTTCGAGGCGCGACCATAGCCGTCGGCGTCGCCGTCTGGGTCGTCCTCGCTCTGCTGCTCTGGCGGACGACCGTCCCCTCGAACCTCCGCCTACCGCATCTGGACGAGAGCGCGACGTTCATCCCGCCGATCGTGAGCCGCGCACGACACTACGAGCGGTTTCTCGACTGGGACTGGGTGGTCTCGACCGTCGCCGCCCTGGCTGCATACACGACGATGGCTGTCAGAGGACGCCGGTTGGCGCCTCGACTCGGCCTCGGCAACGTCAATGCCGGAATCGTCATCGGCGTCGTCACCTTCGCGGTCGTGTGGGCCGCGACATTGCCGTTTGCGCTTGCCGAGACCTGGTGGGGTCGGCGCTACGGAATCGACCGCGAGAGCTACGCGGCGGCGGTCGGCGCGGCATGGGGGCGACTGCTCGGAACGTCGCTGGTGGTCGTGATCGTGCTCTCGATCGTGCTCGGACTGGCGCGGCGTCTCGGCCGCCGCTGGTGGCTCGCTGCAGGGCCGGCGATCGCGGCCGTGCTGCTCGCCTTGCAATTCGTCACGCCCCTCCTCGCGACGATCCAGACGCACCCTGTCCGTTCGGCAGCGCTTCGGCGCGCGATCCGTCAACTCGAGGTGCGCGAGCACGCGGGAGCTCCGCCCGTGCGCGTGGATGACGTCAGCGGACAGACGACCGCTGCGAACGCGTTCTCGATCGGCATCGGTCCGACCGAGCGTGTCGTCCTCTGGAGCACGCTCCTGAGATTCCCACCGGACGAGGTGCGCTTCGTGGTAGCCCACGAGCTTGGTCACGTCGTCAGGAACCACATTCTCCGCGGCGTGGGGTGGTTCGGTTTGCTCGTCCTTCCGGTCCTGTTCGTGACGGCGTTCGCCGCCGACGTCCGCCGGCCCGGTTCGGTGCCGCTCGCCCTGCTCGTGATCGCGCTGGCGCAGCTCGCGCTCCTGCCGCTCCGAAACGAGATCTCGCGCCGCTACGAAAGCGAGGCCGACTGGATCGGCCTCAACGGCACGCACGACCCCGCCGCCGCGAAGGGTCTCTTCACGAACTTCCTCGCGACGGGTCTCCAGGATCCGAGCCCGCCCGGCTGGGTCCACGTCATCCTCGACGACCATCCGACGCTGCTCCAGCGCGTCGAAATGGTCGAGGCCTGGAAGCGCCGAAGACCTTAGGACTCTTCCGGCGTCTCCGGCAGATTCCGGATCCCCTCGCGGTACGACCACTTGGAGTGCGCGTCCTGCATCGCCGCGAGCAGCTCCGCGTAGAACTGCTGCGCCATGTTGATCCGAGCGACCACGACGCCTGGAACCTCGCCCTCCTCGACCTCGTGGTCGACGCGTGCGAACGTGATCGTGAACTCGTACTGCGAATAGGTGATGTTGGCGAAGTTCGCGTAGACGCCGGCCATCATCTCCGGGTCGAGGTGGATGTTGAGCTGGCGCTCCTGGCCTTCGCCGTCCACACGCCTACGATACATCCCCGATGGACGAGTTCAGCTTCCGCCGTTTTGCCTACGCAACCTCGGCGCTCGTGCTCGTCCTCGTCGGGGGAACGATCGGCTACCACCACATGCTCGGCGAAGGGTGGGTCGAGTCGTTCTACCGCTCGATCGTCACCATCTCCCTGACCGGGATCGACACGAAACCGCGCGGCACCGATGCGCAGCTCTTCACGATCCTGCTGCTCCTCCTCGGCGTGGCAATCTTCGCGTACATCGCCGGCGCGATCGTGGAGATGATCGCGCGGGGCGTCCTCACGGGCGCCTGGGCAGAGCGAAGGAGGCGACGGGCGATCGACCGGCTGCGCGACCACTACATCATCTGCGGCTACGGCCGGGTCGGCCGTCGGGTCGCCGAGGAGTTCCGCCACGCGGGCGTGCCGTACGTCGTGCTCGACTTCAGCGAGGACGCGATCGACGCGGCGAAAGAGCACGGCGATCACTTCATCGAGGGGAACGGGACCGAGGACGAGGACCTCGCGGCCGCCGGCCTCGAGCGCGCCCGCGGGCTCGTCGCGTCGTCCGACTCGGACGCGGACAACCTCTACATCGCGCTGTCCGCGCGCACGGCGCGGCCGGACCTCCTGATCGTCGCGCGCGCGTCCGACGAGGACGCGGCGAAGAAGCTCGACGGCTGCCAGCGCTCCCGATCTCCGCTTCGAGGAGATCATGGTCACCGACATGTGCGGCGCCGCGGGCAAGACGATCCGCGAGCTGAACATCCGCAAGGACACGGGCGCGCTCATCGTCGCCCTCCGCAAGCGCGACGGCACCTTCGACACGACGCCGAACCCGGAGGTGCGGCTGGACGACGGCGACGTGCTGATCGCCGCAGGAACCCCCGAGGAGCTCCGCGCGCTCGAGGACCTGTTCGGCCCGCAGGAGGCCGTTGCGAGCTAACGCCGTCGAGCGGCTGGCGGCGCAGATCGGAGAGATCGCCGGCGCGGAGGTGGAGCTCGAGCGGCCGAACGATCCGGCGCACGGCGACTACGCGACGAACGTGGCGCTCCGCACGGCACCGGTGCAGCGACGGTCGCCGCGCGAGCTGGCGGAAGAGCTCGCGCGCCGCGTCGTCGACCTGCCGGCGGTCGAGCGCGCCGAGGTCGCCGGCCCCGGCTTCCTCAACCTCTGGCTCACGCGCGACTGGGTGGTCGACGCGCTCGGCGAGATCGACGCGGACTACGGCGGCGGCTTCTCAGAGCCGCATCAGCGCATCCAGGTCGAGCTCGTGTCCGCGAACCCGACCGGGCCCGTCACCGTCGGCTCGGCTCGCAACGGCGCGTATGGAGACTCGGTCGCGCGCCTGTTGAAGTTCGCCGGCCACGCGGTCGAGGAGGAGTACTACTTCAACGACAGCGGACGTCAGGTCGAGCTGTTCCGCGAGTCGGTCGAAGCGCGGCGGCGGGGCGAGCCTCCGCCCGAAGGCGGGTACGTGGGGGAGTACCTCGAGGAGATCGCGCGCCAACCCGGCGATCCCGTCGACGCGATGCTCGAGGAGATCCGCCGCGAGGTCGCCGAGTTCCGCATCTCGATCGACACCTGGCGCCGCCAGGCCGAGATCGAGGCGGAGGTCGCCGCGCTGCTGCCGAAGCTGGACACGTACGAGTCGGAGGGGACGGTCTGGGCACGGACGAGCGAGTACGGCGACGACAAGGACCGCCCGCTCGTGCGTTCGTCCGACCGCTCGTACCTCTACTTCGCCGCGGACGTCGCGTACGTCCGCGACAAGCTCGAGCGCGGCTTCGACCGCGCGGTCTACGTCCTCGGCGCCGACCACCACGGCTACGTCGCGCGCCTGAAGGCGGCGGCCGCAATGCTCGGCTACGACCCGGAGCGAATCGAAGTGCTCATCTACCAGCTCGTTCACATCGTCGAGCGCGGGGAGGCACGCAAGGGATCGAAGCGCCGCGGCGACGTCGTCTTCCTGCGGGAGCTGATCGAGGAGATTGGCATCGACGCGGCACGGTGGTACCTCGTCTCGCGGGGCGCCGACCAGCCGATCGACATCGACGTCGACCTCGCACGCGAGCAGACGCAGAAGAACCCCGTCTACTACGTGCAGTACGCGCACGCGCGGATCGCCGGGATTCTGCGGAACGCGGAGAAGAAGCCGGATGCCGCGGCCGCGCCCGCCGTCCTCGACCCGCTCGAGCGCGACCTGCTGAAACGGCTGACGGACTTTCCGACGATCGTGCTCGAAGCGACCGAGCGGCGCGCGCCGCACGCCCTGCCGATCTTCGCGATCCGCGTCGCCGACGACTTCCATCGCTTCTACCACGACCTGCGCGTCGTCGGCTCCGACGCCGAGGAGTTCCGGCTCGCGCTCTGCCGCGCGACGCAGCACGTGATCGCGCGCTGCCTCGATCTGATCGGGGTCGAGGCGCCCGAGCGGATGTAGGTTTTCGGCCGCGCCCGTTGTAGGCTTCGAGGCCGTGGCCCAGGCGACGGCTCAACCGGCGGGCGATACGAGCGGCGTCCGGCCGGACCGCAACCTCGCGCTCGAGCTCGTCCGGGTGACGGAGATGGGCGCGATCGGCGCAGGCCGCTGGGTCGGGCGCGGAGACAAGAACTCCGCCGACGCCGCGGCCGTCGACGGCATGCGGCTCATGCTCGACACGGTGTCGATGAACGGCCGCGTCGTGATCGGCGAGGGGGAGAAGGACGAGGCGCCGATGCTCTACAACGGCGAGGAGGTCGGCGACGGGACCGGACCTGAGGTGGACGTCGCTGTCGATCCGCTCGAGGGCACGCGTCTCTGCGCGCTCGCGCAGCCGAACGCGATCGCAGTCATGGCCGTCGCCGAGCGCGGGACGATGTTCTTCCCCGGCGCGGCCTTCTACATGGAGAAGATCGCGGTCGGTCCCGACGCGATCGACGTGATCGACATCACGGCATCGCCGACGGAGAACGTGAATGCCGTCGCGAAGGCGAAGGGGATCTCGGCGCGTGACCTGAACGTCGTCGTCCTCGAGCGGGACCGCCACGAGGCGCTGATCGGCGAGCTGCGTCAGGCCGGTGCGAAGGTGCAGCTCATCCGCGACGGCGACGTCGCACCGTCGATCGCGTCGGCGCAGCCGGGAACGGGCGTCGACATGTTGTACGGGATCGGCGGGACGCCGGAAGGCGTCATCGCGGCCGCGGCGCTGAAGTGCGTCGGCGGCGGCATCCAGGGGAGGCTCTGGCCGCGGAACGACGACGACCGCAAGACGCTCGTCGAGCAGGGCATCGATCCCGACCGTGTGCTGCACACCGACGACCTCGTTGCCGGCGAGTACGTGTTCGTCGCGGCGAGCGGTGTGACGACCGGATCGCTGCTCCGCGGCGTGCGCTACCTGGCGAACGGCGCCGTCATCACGGACTCGATCGTGATGCGCTCACGGTCGGGCACGGTGCGCCGCATCGAGGCGACGCACCAGCTCGACAAGCTCGAGCAGCTGACCGGCCGCGCGCTCTCGAACTAGACCGCGACTGCCTCTCGCTCCATCTCCGGCGCGTACAGACCGCTGCGCGCCGCGCTGTTCATCTTCGCGCGGTGGTAGAAGGCACGCTGAGCCGCCTCGACATTCTCCGGCTTCCCCTGCCACGCCTTCAACGCCGGAGCCTGCAGAGCGCGTCCGTACGAGAACGAGAGCTGCCACGGGTGCGGTCCGTGCGCGTTCATCGCGTTCAGGTGCGCCGTCGCGTCCTCGTCCGACTGTCCGCCCGAGAGGAACACGATCCCCGGCACCGCTGCGGGCACGTGGCGGTGGTACTCGTCGAGCGACGTGTCCGCGACCTCGTCGACGCCCGCACGGTTCGGCGTGTCGTATCCGGACAACACCATGTTCGGCTTCAACAGCGTCCCGTAGAGGTCGATGCGCTGGTCGTGCAGCTCCGTGTAGACGGCGTTGAGCACGCGGCCGGTCGTCTTCGCGCTCGCGTGGATGTCGTGGTCGCCGTCCATGAGCACCTCGGGCTCGACGATCGGCACGAGCCCGGCCTCCTGGCACAGCGCGGCGTAGCGCGCGAGTGCGTGCGCATTCACCCACACGCAGTACTCGCTCGGCCTGTTCGCGTCGATCGAATACGTCGCGCGCCACTTCGCGAAGCGCGCGCCGAGCTCCCGGTACTCCTGCAGCCGCTCGCGCAATCCGTCGAGTCCCTCGGTGACGGTCTCCCCCTCGGCAAGCGCCAGCGGTTTCGCGCCGGTGTCGACCTTGATGCCGGGAATGATCCCTTTCGAGGCGAGCAGCTTCGGAAACGGAGTTCCGTCCGTCGTGCTCTGGCGGATCGTCTCGTCGTAGAGGATCACGCCGCTGATGAACTCCTCGACGCCCTCCGTCGTGAACAGGAGGTCGCGGTAGGCGCGGCGGTTCTCCTCCGTCGACTCGACCCCGATCGAGTCGAAGCGCTTCTTGATCGTGCCGGTCGACTCGTCGGCGGCGAGGATTCCTTTGCCCTCGGCGACGAGCGCCTTCGCGGTCTCGTGGAGCTCGTTTGCAGCCATTTCCGCCCTCCGTCCGTCTTTGTGTCGGCGGAAGTATGGCTTAGGATTGCCGACTTACGGAGGGGCCTCGCTGCGGCGGCGGCCTCTCCGTCTTCGCGTCAGCGGCGGTCGGACTTCCGGGGGGCCCAGAGGGCGTTTGAGCGGAGACCCGGGCTCATGTGATGGAAGATCCCGAAAGCTCGTGTTTCTTGTTCACCCGAATGAGGGACTTTGTTGGCCTCCGTCCACGTAAGTAGCATCTGTCGTCCATGATTCGCCGTCTACTCCTGATGGTCGTCGTGGTCGCCTGCACGGCGCCCGTGCTCGGAGGCGGCGCTGCGCCGCCGGTGCTGGTCGCGCAGGGAGTCACGGTCGCGGGGATTCCGGTCGGCGGAATGAGCTACGAGCAGGCGCAGGCGGCTGTGACGCCGGCGTTCAACCGCTCGATCCGGGTGATGCTCGGCTCGATGCGACTCAGGGTGTCGCCGGCGCGCTTCGGCATGTCCGTCGCGGTTGGCGACGGAGTGTCGCGCGCTCTCGATGCGTCGCCCGGAGATGCGGTCGAGCTCGTTCCGAGGATCGACGCCAATGCGGTGCAGGGACTCGTCCCGCAGTTCAGCGATGCGACGATCGGTCGCAGGGTCGTCGTCGGAGCGACGACGAAGAGGCTCGTGCGCGCGCTGAAGCTGCCGAGCGCGCGGCGCGTGCGGATCGCGGTGCGGATGATCGCGCCGAAGGTGACCGCAGCGAGCTTCGGCCCGGTGATCGTGATCCGCCGCGGCGTGAACGAGCTTCGGTACTACGACGGCAAGACGCTCGTGCGGACGTTCGGCGTCGCGACGGGGCAGTCGGTCTATCCGACGCCGACGGGGCAGTTCGACATCGTGGACATGCAGCGGTATCCCTGGTGGCGTCCGCCCGACTCGCCGTGGGCGCGCGGGCTGAAGCCGATTCCACCCGGGCCGGGCAATCCGCTCGGGACGCGCTGGATGGGCCTGTCGGCAGCGGGCGTCGGCATCCACGGCACACCGGACGACGCGTCGATCGGCTATTCGGCCTCACACGGCTGCATCCGCATGCACATCCCGGACGCGGAGTGGCTGTTCAACCACGTGCACTTAGGCACGCCGGTGGTGATCACCGATGCCTAGGACGGCGTCGGTCTTGGGCAACGGCTTCAACCGCAGACGGCGGCGCGAGGCAAGCTCGCACCGCCTCTAACGCGGCTTCGCGAGCGACGCCGCGGGGACGCCCGTGGTCATGACGGACTCGTAGACCGGCGGTACAATCCGCCCCGCGCGGACGTAGCTCAGTTGGTAGAGCATCAGCTTCCCAAGCTGAGGGTCGCGGGTTCGAACCCCGTCGTCCGCTTGTCGTCGCGATTGCCCGGTTCGGGCTTAATGTCCAGGCCGTGCCCGTCTCCGTCGACGAGGTCTGTGCGCTGGCGAGGACGCTGCCGCGAGCCGGCGAGGCGTTCGTCCGCGGACGCGTCAAGTTCCGCGTCGGCAGCATCGTCTTCCTCTCCTTCTCGAAGGACGGAGAGACGATGGGCTTCGGCTTCCCGAAGGAGTGGCGGGCCACGCTCGTCGAGAACGAGCCGGAGAAGTTCTCGCTCCCGAGCGAGTCCGACATGCGCTTCCACTGGGTCCACGTACGGCTCGATTCCATCGACCAGGACGAGATGCGCGACCTCGTCGAGAACGCCTGGGCCCTCTGCGCCCCGAAATTCCTCGTGGAGGAGTACGCGACCGCGCAGGGGTACCGTCGTGGGGATTAGGACTGCGCCGAATCCATAGAGGCAGGAACGTCGGCGTGGGCTCCGAACGGGACCCACGCGATGCCGGTTGCCCAGCCGGAGCTCGAGCAGTTGATGGATGTCGTCCGCGACGTCGCCGGAGCGCTCGCAGGACGCCTCAGACCCGGCTTCGTCGACCTGGAGGAGCTCGAGGCGGATGGCTTCGAGGGCCTCGTCAAAGCGCTGGACGACTACGACAGCGCGAAAGGTCCGTTGACTCCGTACGTCGTCGTCCGTTCCCGCGGCGCGATGATCGACGGGCTCAGAAGGAAGACGATGACGAGCAGGCGTGCGCGCGCTGCTGGGATCGCAGAACCAGAGGTGCTGTCGCTCGAGCACGAGGTCGACGAAGGCGTGCGTCTGATGGACGTCATCGTCGATCCGACGTCGCCCACGCCCGAGGAGGCGAGTCTGTCGACCGCGGCTCCGGCGGTTCGATCTGAGCTCGCTTCCCTGCCGAAGCGCCACCAGCGCATCCTTGTCCTGCGTTTTCTGCACGACCGCCCGCGGACGGAGATCGCCGCGGCCGAAGGCATTCCGGTCAGCCGTCTCGTCCTGATCGAGAAGCGCTTCCGCGATCGGCTACGGCCGCCGCGGCCTGCCGACACGGATCAGTTGACGGAGAAAGAGCTCGCGGTGCTGCGGCTCGCTGCGGAGGGAGCGAGCGCCGCCGAAACGGCGAAGTCGGTCCGCCGGAGGCTCGAGACCGTGAAGTCCCAACGGTGCCGAATCATCGCGAAGCTGCGTGCGCGCAACATGATGAACGCCGTCGCGATCAGCTACCAGCGCGGCCTGCTCCGGTAGCTCGGCGTCCGTGCCGAGCGGGACGGCTGCTCGCCGCCCCGCTCGTACCTCGGCGTTAGCTCGGGGCCTTCTGGTTGATGCCGGCCTTGAACATGCCGCCGGTCGCGATCTTCGTCAGCAGCTTGTCCGCGTTGCTCTCCTCGTCGAGCGTTTGGTCGAGCAGATCCTTTGCCTCGGCGAGGTCGAGCTCGCCCGCCAACGTGCGCGCCGTGCCGTACGCGGCGATCTCGTAGTGCTCCACGCGCTGGGCGGCGGAGATCAACGCCGCGTCCTTCACGACCGGGTCGCCGGTCGCCGAGACGATCTCCTGGCCCTCTTCGATCAGGCCGCGCATCCCTTCGCACTCGTCTGACATCGAGCTTCCGATCTGCCCGCGGATGTCCTCGAGCCGGCGAACGTGGTCGCGCGTCTCCTGAAGGTGGTGCTCGAACGCCTCGCGCAGCTCCTTGTTCGACGCGGCCTGCGCCAGCTTCGGCAGCGCGCCGACGAGCTGTTGCTCGGCGCTGTAGAGATCGGAGATCTCGTGCTCGAACAGGTCCTGCAATGTCTGCAGTTGCATGGTGACCCTCCTCGTTTGCGTGCGAGCTCTGGCCCTTCCCGGTTCGAAGGCTGCGTAACCGCGATGGAGGAGAGCCTGTTGACGCCGCGAAACAACGGGGCTCCGGGGCCTCCTGATGATCCGAATCGAACAGACGATCCTCCAGCTATGGCACTTGTTGAGAGCGGACTCGCCGCTCGGCGCGCGAGCCCGTCGCCGGGCCACGGCGACGAGCGCGATGGCGATCGCGGTTCTGGCGCTGTTCGTCTCCGTCGGCCTGGTGACGATCGTGCTCGTCGTCTGTGCGATGGTCGTCTCGGCCGGTTCGCTGCTCGCGGCCGCGCTGCTGCTGCACCGTCACCGTGCGCGGCTCCGCGGGTTAGGTCTCCGACTCTGGGACCGCGGAGCGGAGATCACTCTGCGCGCGGCGTCGCGAACGGTCCCGGCTCTACGCCGCGTCGGCGCACACGCATCGGCGGGCGCTCGCACGGCACAGGGCGTTGCGCGCACCTCGGCAGTCGAGGCACGGACGAGAGCCGAGACGTTGCATCGCCGGGTACGTTCGTCCGCGCTCGCGGACCGGCGCGGTCAGGCCGTTCGCGCAAATGGACTGGAGATCGGCGATCGCCGCGCCGAAGCGCTGACGCTGAACAATCTTGCGCTCGCGCTCGAGCGCGGGGGCGATGCACGAGCGCTCGCGCTGTTCGAAGAGTCGGCGACGATTCTCGGCGAGCTCGGTGACGAGCAGAACGAGGGCCAGGTGATCGCGAACCTCGCGCTCGCGTTTCGTCGACGGGGGCAGGAACAGGAATCCGTCGAAGCGCTCGAGACGGCGCTCGCCAAGCTCGAGCCGGAGTCGAACGCCTACCGCAAAGCCGAACGGCTGCGCCGCGCAAGCTGACCGTCTCTACTCGCACTCGGAGGTCGAAATCGATGGATCGTCTGTTGCAGAAGTACGTTGCGGCCCTCCTCGGCTTCGGTTTCACGGCCGTCTTGTTGACGCTGGGGCTCGGTTCGGCGATCCTCTGCCTCGTCACCTCCGGCATCGCTGTCGGCGCGGTCTCGCTTGGCCACCGACGTCGGATCGACCGCTTCACCGCCGAGTTCATGGACGAACGGGGCACGCGGCGCAGACGAGAAGCGCGCACGGATCAGCGGCTCGTGCACGAGCACGGGTAGCTCAGGTCTCGAGCGGCAGAAGCCGCGCGAACGTGACCTCCTCTCTTCCGCGACGATCGTTGCGTTCGCAATCGGCTGATCCTGCGTGCTGACGCGGGCTCCGCTGACGTACAAGGGGTTCCTCCTCAGACGGCGACTGTTTCTCCTCTCCATTTTCGCTTGACTTCGTAGCGGCTCCGGAGCATGCTCGCGCGGAGCAGCGGAAGGAGTCGCATGAGCCGTCCGACATCGCTGCTGCGGCATGTGTCCCTCGACGAGGCGCAGATAGCTGCGGCCGTGGGAGGTGATACGCCGGCCTGATCCGGGGCTTCGCTCTGCGGTCTGCGGCCTTTCGTCCACGCCGAAAGGGGAGACCAACGTGGCAACAGAAAGCAAGAGGGGATCGACCGCGCTGATCGAGCAGCAGCCGATCACGCGCGAGCGCCTCGAGCAGCTCATCGACGTCCTCAAGGAGCACGACGTCGAGATCGTGCACTGGTTCCCGAAGGGAATCCCGAACCCCGAGGTGCTGTACGGCGCCGTGAAGGCCCGGCCCGAGGTCGTCGGGAAGCTCGTCGGCAAGATCGTCGCGACGGAGGGCGTCCGTCTGCGGCTCGACGTGTTCCCGCTCGGGATCCCGTTCCCGGACGAGGTGCTCATCCAGTTCGAGACGCCTCAGGGCTACATCGGCGGCTGAACTGCGGTGGGGCCGACCGGCGCTTCGCGCATCCTCCAGATCCACCCGACGTTGCGGTGCAACCTGCGCTGCCTGCACTGCTACTCGTCGTCTGGGCCGGAGGAGCGGACGGAGCTGCCGGTCGGCCTCCTCGGGAATGCGATTGCAGCGGCACGTGCGGAGGGATACACGGTCGTCAGCGTGTCCGGCGGCGAGCCGCTGATGTACAGGCCGCTGGCCGAGCTGCTCGAGCAGGCGCACGCATGCGCAGCGCTGACGACCGTGACGACGAACGGGATGCTGCTGACGAAGCGGTGCCTGGCCGAGCTCGTGGGACGCCTCGACCTGCTCGCGATCTCGCTCGACGGTCCGCCCGAGTCGCACAACCGCATGCGCGCGTCGGAACACGCCTTCGCGCAGATGGAGTCGCGACTCGACGGCCTCCGCGCGTCCGGGATCCCGTTCGGGTTCATCTTCACGCTCACGCAACGGAACGTGCACGAGCTCGACTGGGTCGCGCGGTTCGCCGTCGAGCAAGGCGCCCGGTTGCTGCAGATCCATCCGCTCGAGGAGGTCGGCCGCGCGCGACGGCTGCTCGCCGGAGACCGGCCCGACGAGCTCGAGTCGGCGTATGCATTCCTGGAGGTGACGCGCCTGCGAGAGCTCTACGCCGAGCAGCTGACCGTGCAGCTCGACCTCGTGCACGGCGAGCTCCTGCGCGCGGCTCCGGAGCGCGCCTACGCCGGCGACGCGGATCCGGATGCACCGCTCGCGGAGCTCGTGTCGCCGCTCGTGATCGAGGCGAGCGGAGCCGTCGTTCCACTCGAGTTTGGATTCGCGCGCGCGTTCGCGCTCGGCAACCTGCGTAATGCGCCGCTCGGGGAGCTCGCCGAGCGTTGGCGGCGCGAGCGTCTACCGGCGTTCTCTCGCGTCTGTCGCGGCGCCTTCGATGCGATCACGGCCCCGGCGGAGCTTCCGTTCGCGAACTGGTACGAGGTCGTCGCCGACCGAGCGGAGGACATGCTGCCGGCGTAGGTCGGCTTCGACTGCGCAACAATCGGCGGATGGAGGCCTGGACCGAGGTCAACCTCGTCACGCGACGGCCGCTGGACCGTGACGTCCTCGTCGACGTCGTCGATCCGCTCGTCCACGACGAGCTCGGCGGCGAGATCGAGACGTGGTTCTTCTTCTGGGAGCCCGACCTGAGGCTTCGAATTCGCTGGCGCGATCCGCAGCATGTGGACGAGAACCGCGGCCGGCTCGCGACGAGCCTCGACCGGGCGGGGTCGATTCGTCGCTGGTACGAGGGTGCGCACGGCGAAGAGGGGAAGACGTACGCCGGTGAGGCGGAGCACTACGGCGAGGACGTGTGGCCGGGAATCCAGAAGGACTGGATGAACGGCAGTGAGCTGGCGTTGCTCGTCCTGAAGCTCGAGCGCGAGAGTCGGCTCGCAAGGCCGCGCGACTACCACTGGCAGCGGCACGTCCACCTGTTCACGAACCAGCTCTTCGGCTCCTGGGAGGACGAGATCGCGCTGTGCCTGCGGCAGGCGCTCGGCTACATCCGCCTCAGCGGGGGGACGACGCGCGAGGCGCGGAAGCTGATCGCCGAGCTGGGCGAGCTCAGCGGCCGGCGAGGTCGATGAGTCCGGCGTTCGTCGGCTCGAAGCCGCACGCGTCGAAGTAGAACGACCGCAGGTGGTCGTCGAAGTCGACGTGCAGCCATTCACATCCGGCGCCGCGAGCGTGGTCGGCCGCCAGTTTCACGATCGCGGTTCCGAGCCCTCGGCGGCCGGCCGCGCCGCTCACGATCGTGTCGAGGACGAACGCGTGCACGCCGCCGTCCCAGGCGACGTTGACGAAGCCGCTGAGCTCGCCGGACTCGTTCCGCGCGCAGATCCACCCGAGACTGTGCCGCTCGACCTGCCCGACCCAGTCGTCGTCGAGCACGTCATGCGCGAACGCCTCCGCGTGAAGCTCGTTGAGCTCGCGGTTCTCGAACGGACCGCGCCACGCAAGGCGATGCTCCATCTGCCGCACGGACACTAGTCGCTAGTCTTCCGCCTCGTGAGCTCGCTCCAGGCGCTGAAAGACCGCCTCGCTCCGATCGTCGACCTGGGGAAGACCTCGCGGATTCTCAGCTGGGACCAGCAGGCGATGATGCCGCCGGCCGGTTCGGGTCACCGGGCCGAGCAGATGGGCACGCTGCAGCTCCTGTCGCACCGGCTCTTCACCTCTGAGGAGACCGGGCGACTGCTCGAGGAGGCCGCGCGCGAGACGGAGTCGCTCGATCCGGACTCGGACGACGCGGCGCTGATCAGGGTCGTGCGGCGCGACTACGACAAGGCCGTGCGCGTCCCGGCCGAGCTGCGCGCCGAGATGGCGCGCGCCGCCGCCGAGGCTCGACCCGTGTGGGTCAAGGCGAAGGCGGACTCCGACTTCCAGTCGTTCCTGCCGGTGCTCGAGCGTCAGGTCGACCTCCGCCTGCGCTACATCGGCTGCTTCGACGACGTCGAGGAGCCGTACGACATCCTGCTCGACGACTTCGAGCCGGAGACGTCGACCGCCGAGGTACGGGAGATCTTCGACGAGCTGAAGACGCGGCTCATCCCCCTGATCGCCGAGCTGCGCAACGACGACGTCGACGACTCGTTCCTACGCGGGGACTTCCCGCACGCCGAGCAGGAAGCCCTCGACAAGAGCGTCATCGAGCTGTTCGGGATGCGTCCCGACACGTGGCGACTCGATCCGACCGTGCATCCCTTCGCGTCGGGCGCCGGCGTCGACGACATCCGGATCACGACGAATTACGACCCGACGACGATGAAGTCGTTGTTCTCGACGATGCACGAGTACGGGCACGGGCTCTACGGCCACCAGCTTCCCCGCGAGCTCGCACGCCTTCCGACGGGACAGCCGTGCTCGCTCGGCATCCACGAGTCGCAGAGCCGGCTGTGGGAGAACCTCGTCGGCCGCAGCGTTCCCTTCTGGCGGTTCTTCTATCCGCGCGTGCAGGAGACGTTCCCGCAGCTCGGGATGGTCGAGCTGGACGACTTCGTCGCGGCGATCAACAAGGTGCAGCCGTCGCTGATCCGGATCAAGGCGGACGAGGTGACGTACGGCATGCACGTGATCCTTCGCTTCGAGCTCGAGCAGGACATGGTCAACGGGCGCGTCGCGCTGCCCGATCTGCCCGAGGCGTGGAACGCAAAGGTGAACGAGTACCTCGGGCTCGACGTCCCCGACGACGCGAACGGCGTCCTCCAAGACACGCACTGGGCAGCGGGGTCGATCGGGTACTTCTCGACGTACCTGCTCGGAACGGTCATGTCCGTGCAGATCTGGGAGCGCGCGTCCGAGGACATCGGCAACCTCGAGGAGCAGATCGAGCGAGGAGAGTTCGCGGCGCTGCGCGAATGGCTGGGCGATCACGTCCACAAGCTCGGACGCAAGTACTCGCCTCAGGAGACGCTCCGCCGCGCCACCGGCTCGACGATCGACGCGAAGCCGTACCTCGCCTACCTCGAGTCGAAGTACCGCGCCGGCATCATGGCCTGAACGTGGAGCGGGGCGTGCACGACCGCGGCGGATGGCCGACGGACGGTCCGATCGACAGGACGGAGCACGAGCTCGCCGACTGGGAGCTGCTGACGGACGGTCTCGTCCACGCGCTCGGCGACCGAGGCCTGATGAACGTCGACGAGCTTCGGCGTGGAATCGAGAGCATGCCTCCGGCCGAGTACGAGCGCGCCGGCTACTACGAGCGCTGGTTGTTCTCGATCGAGACGATCCTCGAGGAGAAGGGCGTTCTGGCTCCGGGCGAGCTCGACGGGAGGGTCGGCGCGTGAGGTTCGGCCCCGGCGCGCCCGTCCGGGTGGCGAGCCGGCCGCACGACGGTCATCACAGGACCCCCTCGTACCTGAAGGGCAAGACGGGACGCGTCGAGCGGGTCCACGCCGAGTTCACGAATCCCGAGACGCGTGCGTACGGGAACGACGGTCTCCCGCCGGAACCGGTCTACCTCGTCGGATTCGCGCAGCGTGACGTCTGGCCCGACTACCGGGGCCGTCCGGGCGACAAGATCTACGTCGACGTCTACGAGCATTGGCTCGAGGAGGCGGAATGACAGAGCACGGCCACGACCACGACCATTCGCACGAGCCGATCACGAACGGTGACGAACCTTCAGCCGGCGCGCGGGCGCGCGCGCTCGAGGACCTCCTCGTCGAAAAGGGCGTGATCACCCGAGAGGACGTCCGCCGCAAAGTCGACGCGCTCGTCTCGCGAACGCCCGCCGACGGTGCGCGGCTCGTTGCGCGCGCGTGGGTCGATCCGGAGTTCAAGCAGCGGCTGCTCGCGGACGCTCGGGCCGCGGCGCTCGAGCTCGGCCTCGACCCGGGACCTGCGCCGGTCGTCGTCGCCGTCGAGAACACCGACGAGGTGCACCACATGGTCGTCTGCACGCTCTGCTCCTGTTACCCACGCGGGCTGCTCGGGCCGCCGCCGGCCTGGTACAAGAGCCTGGCCTACCGCTCTCGCGCCGTCTCCGATCCTCACGGCGTGCTGGCGGAGTTCGGAGTGGAGCTGGGGGACGACGTCGAGCTGCGCGTGCTCGACTCGACATCGGAGATTCGCTACCTCGTCGTCCCGCGCCGACCCGCAGGTACCGCGGCGATGAGCGAGGACGAGCTTGCAACGCTCGTCACGCGTGACTCGATGGTCGGCGTCGCGCAACCGGCGGCGCCGGTGCCGGCATAGTGGACGCCGATGCGGTCGAGCTTCGCGTGCTCGGCTGCCTGATCGAGAAGCAGCGGACGACGCCCGACCAGTACCCGCTGTCCCTCAATGCGCTCCGCCTCGCGTGCAACCAGACGACGAACCGGGACCCGGTCGTCGACTACGACGAGACGACGATCCGCTCCGCGCTAACCCGTCTGTCGAACCGCGGTTGGGCGCGGCTCGCGAGCGGGCCGGGCAGTCGCGCCGCGAAGTACCGCCATCTGTTCGCCGAGGCGCTGAGCCTCGCGGACGAAGAGATCTCGCTGCTGGCGGTGTTGGTGCTGCGCGGCCCGCAGACGCCGGGCGAGCTGAAGCAGCGGACGGAGCGGCTCCACTCCTTCGAGTCGCTCGCAGCGCTCGAGGACACGCTCTCGCGGCTGGTCGAGCGCGACCTCGTGGAACGCCTACCGAGGCAGCCCGGTCAGAAGGAGGTGCGGTACCGGCAGCTCCTCGGCGGTGGGGATGACGAGGCCGCCGCGGCCGAGGAGCCCGGCCGGGAGAGCGACCTCGCCCAACGCGTGGCCGCGCTCGAGGAACGGATCGAGCGGCTCGAGAGCGAGCTGCGGCCGTCGGAGTAGCGTGGGAGGAGGCCGTCGCTCCGCCGCGTTTAAAGAGCCGCGCCGCGGCGATATCGACTCCGATGCTCGGGGTATGGGTCGGAGCGGCGCTAGCGGGAGCCCTGGTGTTCCTCTTTGCGCGCTACGACTTCCGCCATCGTCACTAGACGCGAGCTCAGCCCTTGTAACCGATGATTACTTGCTGCGGCTCGGCGGCAAGGGCTGCAACGCTGACGAGGAACGCGGCGGCGAGCGCAGAGCCGAGCGCGAGCGCCTCGCCCGGCGATGCGCCGCTTCCGGCGAGAATCGACCACGCGAGCACGCAGAGGAGGAGCCCGTTGCCGAGGCGCGCGCCGAGGCCGATCGCGACCTGCTCCGAGCGGCCCTCGCCGGCGACCCACAGGCGGCGTAGCATCCACGCGATCGCAGCGACGAACGGCTGAACCAGGAGCACGAGCCGGACGTCCAGCGCCAGGGCCAGCACGACGTCGGCCGCGACCAGCGCGGCGAGACTCGTGCCACAGGTGACGCCCTTGCCGAAACGCAGGAGCAGCGTCGGCTTCCCGTAGCGGGCATCGCCTTCGCGGTCACGGAAGTCCTTCAGGGCGATGCGGGCGGTAAAGAGGAGAAAGAGCGCGACGATCAGGGAGGACTGCGCATGCCGCAGCGATCCACGGGCCGCGACGATGCCGACGGAGTAGGGGATGACGACGTACGCGAGACCGAGCGCGACGGGTGCACCGGCGACGCGGTACGAAAGGCGGACGGGCCACGCCGAGTAGACCTGGCTGATAACGAGCGCTCCTCCGATCAGGGCGACCGCCCGCCAACCGAGCGGGACGGCGGCGAGGAGGGCGAGCACCAAGGCGGCGACGTGCAGCACGAGCAACTCGGTGCGTGAAGCCGTCCCCTCGACCAGCGGGCGGCCGGCGTCGCGGGGGTGGTTCACGCGGTCGATCTCCTCGTCGGCGAGGTCGTTGAGCGCGGTCGCGGCGACGTAGCTCGATGCGAGTGCGAGCGCCGCCCATACGTAACGGAGCCCGAGCTCCAGCCGTGCCTCGCGAGCCGCCCCGAGCAGCATGAAGATCGCGACCATCGCTGCGACGCGATAGCGCAACATCACCACGTACAGCCGGGGAAGCTTCACTTCGGCGTGACGACCTTGAGCGGCCAGATCGACGTCAGCACGAGGACGTAGACGACCCACAGCACGTGGTAGAGCGCGAGGAAGTAGAGGCCGACCCAGAAGAAGCTCATGTACATCGTGGCGTCGCCGAGTGCGTGCGCGCGCTTCGACGTCGCGTCGAACGCGAGCGCGGCGAACGCCGTTGCCGCCGCGAGCGCGAGCGCGACGAGCAGCGATACGCCCGAGGAGAACACGAAGTCGAGGTAGTCGAGGCCGCCGAAGAGCGGCAGCAGCAGGATGAGGATCGCGCCGCCGCTTCCGATCCCGAGCAGGAAGAGGACGACGAGAGCGATCGCGAGCCCGCGCGGAATCCGCGGCACCGGATCGGCGACCGCGATGTGCGCGATCCTGCCCCGGAAGAACCGGTAGAGCAAGACGTACACGACCGCATAGAGCAGGAAGATCAACGAGGCGGCGGCAACCGCGGCGAGGCTGTCGTCGATCTCGAACCCGCTCGTCAGGTTGCGAGTCTGGTTGACGTCGTAGAACCCGTGCGGCGCGAGCGCGAGCTTGACGACGATCACGAGCGTGTTGAAGAGGACGGCGTAGAGGCCGACCTTCACAGGTAGGCGCAGGTCGCTGCGGATGCCCCAGAACAGTGCGAGCGCGCAGATGACGCTGACGATGACCGCCGTCTCGATGAGCATGCGAACGGGCGGAACGTCTCCGCCGCCGGAAACCGTGCGCGGGACGAGCATCACGACACCGAGCGACAGCGCGCCGGCGACGGCGAACTTGAGGAGCAGCGTCGGGGCAAGCGTGGCGCGGGTTGTCGGCTCGGAGGACACCCGAGGCGTAGTGAACGGCAGGCGCCGGACGGCTCAGCCCGCGGGCCAGATGTCCGCGAGCTTCCGCCGCGTCTCCGCGAGATGCTCGGGGAGCACCTTCACGTCGGCGAGGACGGGCATGAAGTTCGTGTCGCCGGCCCAGCGCGGCACGACGTGGAGGTGGACGTGGTCGACGACTCCGGCGCCCGCCACGCGGCCGAGGTTCCAGCCGATGTTGTACGCCTGCGGCGCGTACAGCTGCGCGAGCCCGCCCATGCCCGAGGAGGCCAGGCGGTGCAGCTCGAGGATCTCGTCGTCCTCGAGCTCGCCGAACTCGCCGACGTGCCGGTTCGGCGCGACCATGAAATGGCCCGACGCGTACGGGAACTTGTTCAGCAGGACGATCGCACGCGCGCCGCGATGCACGACGAGCCGCTGCTCGTCGTCGCCCTCGACGGCCGCGCAGAAGACGCACCCGGTCTCGTCGTCCGCTGACTTGATGTACTCGAGGCGCCACGGCGCCCAGAGCCGCTCCATTACCGCTCGTCGTCGTTCGTGTCGGCCTGGGCCGGGTCGACCTCGGCTCTGACGCGAAGGGCCGTGAGCCACGCGAGCGATCCGAGCATGCCGGCGACGAGAAGGAGAGATGTGGTGAGGAGGATCGCTTGCACGACGGCTGGGCGAATGTTCGGTCCGGGCAAGAGGACTCCTTCCCGGACGCTCACGAAATAGGCCTCGTGACGCCGAAAGATGGGCCACTGGCTGCCGCGTCAGAGCCAGCGCTTGTGGCGGAAGAAGGCGACGAGACTGAGCGCCGTCGCCAGCATCACGCCTGAGATCGTCCAGAACGCCCATGGCGTGTCGAAGCCCGGGAAGTGCACGTTCATGCCGAAGATCCCTGAGATGAGCGTGAGCGGCAGGAGGATGACACTGACCACCGTCAGGATTCGCAGCACGTTGTTCTGCCGGTGCGCGATCACGGACTCGTTCGTGTCCTCGAGCCCGTCGATGACCTCTTTGTAGTTGTCGAGCAGGTCCCAGATGCGTTCCGCCGCGTCGACGAGGTCGTCGAAGTAGAGCTCGAGCTCCTCCGGCAGGAACCGTTCCACGTGACGCTCGAGCAGCCGTAGCGTCGAGCGCTCGGGCTTGATGATCTTGCGGTAGGAGATGATCTCCTGCTTCGCGTTCGAGATGTCGCGGACGATGTCTTCGGAGCGCCCCTCGAACACGTCGTCCTCGAGCGAGTCGAGCTTGTGACCGATCTTGTCGAGGATCGGGAAGCAGTAGTCGAACAGGTCGTCGAGCACCTCGTACAGGAGCCGTCCCGAGCCCTTCGAGAAGAGCTGCGAGCGCAGGGCCGCGTCCTCGTAGCAGCGCTGGAACAGCCGCGTCACCGGCAAGAGCTCGACGTTCGGCAGCGTGACGAGGTAGTCCGGGCCGAGGAAGAAGTCGAGCTCCGCCGCGTTCAGGCGCTGGATCGTCTTGTCGTAGACGGGAAAGTGGAGGACGCCGAAGAGGTATTCCGGATAGTCGTCGACCTTCGGCCGCTGGCGGCGGGAGAGCACGTCCTCGATGTCGAGCGCATGCCAGTCGAATCGCTGCGCGAGTGCCGTCGCCTCTTCGAGCCGCGGCGCGTCGAGATGGATCCAGGTCAGTCCGTCGGAGTGGAGCTCGGCCAGCCGGCTACGCGGCTCGGCACGTGCAGAGACGACCTCGCCAGGAGGCCTCGTTCGCCGGATGCGCGGGACGATGGGCACCGGTACTGAGGGGGTCGTCGACGATCGCTGTCACCACGTTCGCCATGTTACCCGGGTGGGCCTGCAACCAAGCTCGTTGCCGGCTCCACGTGCGGCGTGCGCAGCGCACCCCCCGGCAGCACGCGCTCGAGGCCGAGGGCCCAGCCGCCCGCCACGAGCTGCAGCGCCGCCGCGACCGGCCAGAGCGCGAACGGCGCGTGCTGCAGCACGAAGCCGCCGCCGGCGGGCCCGATGATCCACCCGATCTGCCACGACTGGCTCGAGAACGCGAGGTAGCGACCGACGGCGCGCGGCGTCGCGAGGTCGGTGGCGAGCGGGAGGTGGATCGTCCCGTGCAGGCACTCGCCGACGGCGAAGACGATGGTGATCGCAGCGAGCAGCACCGCCGCGGTCCAGCGCGACGTCCAGTAGCCCACCGCGTCGAAGCCGAGCAGCGACACAGCCCAGACGCCGCACATGAGCGCGAGCCCGCGCATGCGTCTGTGTCCTTCCATCAGCTTCGCGATCGGCAGCTGCGCGAGGACGACGACGAACGAATCGACGGCCCAGATGACGCCGATTCCCTCGGGGCTCACGTGCGCCTGGTTCTTCGCGAACGGCGGCAGGAGCTCGACCCAGATCGCGACGCTCGTCGCGATCACGAGCGCATTGAGGCCGACGTAGCTCATGAACACACGGTTGCGAACGACCTCCCCGTAGCCG
>VAYM01000141.1 GCA_005884945.1 Actinomycetota bacterium
GGTCGTCTTCGACGATCAGGATGCGGCCGCCTGAGCGCGCAACCGACGGCACGTCGCCTGCTTTCCCCTTTCTCCCTCCCAGCATGTGGTTCTAACCGATCGAGGACCTCGGTTTCAACGTATCCTGGGAACATGTCCGGACGCATCGCCGCCGTTGTCGCGGCGGCCGGGCTCGTCCTTTCAGGCACGGCCGTAGCGCAGTCGTCCACCGACCTCCGCATCACGGTCTGGCCCGACGGCAAAGGCAACGGATCGACGACGAGGATCGTGCGTTGCAACCCGCTTGGCGGAACGCTGCCGAGTCGCGCACGCGCGTGCCGCACGCTCGCTGCGCTGAAGTCGCCGTTCGCGCCGGTCCCGCGCGGAACGATGTGCACGGACGTGAACGGCGGCCCCGCGGTGGCATACGTTCGCGGAACGTTCCGCGGCCGTCGCGTCGCCGCGTGGTTCAACCGCTCCGACGGGTGCGAGATCGACCGGTGGAACCGCGTTCGCATTCTCTGAACGAGCGACGGCCCCTCCGTGGCGGGGCCGTCGTTTGGGTAGGGAGCTGGCTGAGGAGGCCTAGCGGTCCGGTCTCTGAACCACCCGGATCGCGTTGACGATCGGCTCCTTCGTCGCCTGCCGCTGGATGAAGCGGACGTTCAGCTGCCCATCGGTGACAGGGATGAAGAACGTCTTGTCGTCGGCGTAGTTCTTTCCGACTTCTCCCGAGATGTCGAGCGCCGGCAAGACGAGGCTGTTCTCGATGATCACGTCGAACAACCGCTGACCGGTCTTGTAGTTCTGAATCTCGGCGAACCTGAGACTCACCTGGTACGCCCCGGTCGGCAGACCGTCGAAGCGGTACTCCGTCTGTCCACGGCGGGCGGTGCGGTACAGCGTCGGGTCCGCGGTTCCGCCGATGGCCGACTTCGTGCTCGCGGTGTTGACCCGCTGCACGTAGCCCCAGCTCCCGGAGGCGTACGCCTTGTCCGCGGCCCACGTGTCGCCGAGCTTGTCGATGATCAGCTTCACCGGCACGCGGAGCGACGGATTGCGGCCGCTGTTCGTGTGGAGGAAAAGCGTCGCGTTGTCCGCGCCGGGACTGTGCCCGGTCGCGTTGATCGTCACCACCACGTTTTGCGTGCCGCCCGGCGCGAGCGTTCCGTTGTCCGGGCCCTCCGAGAGCCACGGGACGTCCTGGAACGCGGCCACGCCGCTGTCGAGGCCCGGCGTCTTCGCACCCGGGGCGAGCGCAGCCTGCGCGCCGCCGCCGGATTCCTCGACCTGCCACGTCATGCTCACCGAGCCGGTGTTCTTCACCACGAGTGTTCTCGTCCGCGTCTGACCCGCCGGAACGATCACCTCGAGCGCGCTCGGCGTCACCTCCGCCCGTGCGGTCTCGAGCGAGAAGTCGAGGGTCGTGACGTCTCCGTCGTCGAGGAGGTGCGCGGGCTTCGTCTGCGTCAGGTAGTTCGCAGCCGAGGCCTCCACGTCGTAGTCGCCGACGGGCACCTGCGTCCGGTAGAAGCCGGCCGCGTCGGTCGTCAGTTGGCGCACGAGCGAGCCACCCTGCTTCACGTCCACCGTCGCACCGGTGAGCGGGAGGTTGTCGTTGAAGTCCGAGACGTGACCCTCGATGAACCCGGACGGCGGTAGCCGGTAGAGGACCGCGAACGCGGGCAAGTCGATCGTCGCCTCGTCGAACGAGTACTGCAGCGCGTCCGTCCCGTCGGGGCTCTCGATGCCGAGCGTCGCCGACGCCCCTTGCTCCTGCGAGTCGGCGTCGATGTTCCGGTACTCGGTGTAGAGCTGCCCTTTCTCCGTGAGGATGACCTCGAAGTCGATGCGCTTCGGACCGCCGGGTGGGAAGAACGTCGCGTTCCGCCACTCGACCACGAACTGCCGGTCCGGAGCCTGGCCGACGAGCTTCGTCCAGGTGCTCGAATCACCGTCCAGGAACACGTCGTCCCAGAACGGGTAGATCGCGCCGTTCGGAACCGTTCCTGCGCTCGGGATGCTCGAGTTGAAGAACGGGCAGCCGGGGCCGCCGGGGTCCTCGAAGGTCAGGAACCCGTTCGTGCACGCCCACGCGGTCTCGAACGTCTGCCCGTAGAACGTGAAGTCGAACGGCAGGGTGACCTGCACGTTGTTGTCGTCGCCGGTCAGCCCGAGGGCCGTATCTCCTTCGACGTAGTTCGGCGCCACGACGTCGCAGAAGTAGCCGAAGCTGTCGTGCCGTCGTGTGAGCGTGAAGTCGAAGTTGCTGACGTTGCCGCTGACCGACAGGTGTTGCGTCTGCGGATCGAAGCAGCGGCCGCCTTGGGCCATGACGTCGTACCGGCCGTCCGGGACGCTCGGAAAGACGTACGCGCCGGTGGCATCGGTCGTCGCGGGTGCGAGCGGTGTGTTGAGGATCGTCACTGTTCCGTCGGCAACCGCGTTGCCGCCTGCCGAGACGTGGCCCGCGACGGAGTGATGCGCTGCCTCGTTGAGATCGAAGTCCTGCGTCGTCGTCCCACCGTCGCTGATCGAGACGCCGTTCACGGTCCGGCTTGCGAAGGCGAACGCACTCGCGGTCACGTTGTACGAGCCGACCGGCAGCACCGTGCTGTAGTGACCACTCGCGTCGGTGGTGACTGTTCGGTTCGTCGGACCGGCCGCCTGAACGGTCGCTCCTGCGATCGGTCTGCCGCCGCCGGAGACCGTGCCCTGAAGCGTGCCGACAGGGCCGCGGGGTGCGGCCGTGACCGCGGCGAACGCGTTGAGGCGTCCCTCGCCCCAGACGTTGTTGTTGCCGGCCGTGCCGCCGCAGGAGAGGTCGGACATGTCTTCCGCCGTGGAGTCGAGCAACGCCTCGGTACCGGCGACATCGCCGATCAGCGATGGAGCCGCCGACCAGATCAGCGCCACGGTCGCGGCGACGTGCGGCGTCGCCATCGACGTGCCGCTGAAGATGTCGTAGCTGTTTCCCGGGACCGAGCTGCGGACGTTCACGCCCGGCGCCGAGACGTCCGGCTTGATGCCGCCGTCGACCCCCGACGGTCCTCGACTCGAGAAGAACGCGATGTTGTGGTTGACGTCGAACGCGCCGACGCCGTAGCTCTCCGGATACGCACCCGGGACTCCGGCCGACCCGCACGACGGGCCCGCGTTCCCGTTCGCGAACGCGGGGAAGATGCCGGCCGCCACCCACGCCTGCACGGTCGCCTCGTAGAACGCGTCGGCGGGGCCGTCGCCCCACGAGTTGTCGACGATGTTCGGCCGCAGATCGGGCCGCGGGTTGTTGCCGTTGAGATCGGTCGGAGCCATCACCCACTGTCCCGACCGGAGCAGGGCGTCGAGCGAGCACGAGTTCGTCTCGCACCCCTTCGCGGCGATCCACTTCGCGTGCGGGGCGACGCCGATCCGGTTCGTGCCCGGATCGCCGTCGTCGCCGACCATCGTCCCCATCGTGTGCGTCCCGTGCGCGACGTTGTCGCACGGAGCGGGAGTGCCGCAGACGCTCTCGGGGTCGAACCAGTTGTAGTTGTGGTCGAACTGGCCGTTGCCGAGGTTGCCACGGTAGTGCGCGACGAGCCCCGGGTGGTCGAACTGCACCCCGGTGTCGATGTTCGCGACGACGATGTTCTCGCCGCGATCGCCGTACGTCGACCAGACGGTGGGCGCGCCGATGTCGTTGACGTTCCACTCGACCGTGTCGACCTTCGGCTCCTGCGAGCCGGGGATCGGCTTCGGCACCTCGAACGTGCGATCCGGGAGGATCTGCGCGACCGACGGATCGTTGGCCAGGTTGTTCAGCACTCCCCGGCCGGCCGTCACCTCGATCGCGTTGACGATCCAGAACGGCTCGTATTGCGCGCCCGCCTTCTTCAGGAAGCCGCGCAGACCGGCCTGGCTGTCGTCGGCGGTCTTCTGGAGCTCGTCGACGACGAGCCTGCCGCGCTCGTTCCAGTTGCCGATCTTCGAGACCTTGCTGAGATCGGCCTTTTCCTTCAGGACGACCCAGAACGTCGCCTTGCCGTCGGCGTCGACCTGGTCGACGACCTTCTGTGCGACCTTCTTGCTCGTCGGTCCCGCCGCCGGTGCCGGCGCGGAATAGGTCGCGGCACCAGCTGCGATTGCGAGAATCGGCAGCAGAAGCACCGCGCGCAGCGACCAGCGGACATTCGTCCGACGCCTGCCGTGTGGGTCCACCCTGAGCCCCTTTCGTTCGCGGCCGACGGGACGCACGGGCACGGACGCTCGGACGCCGCCGTCACGGTAGGGAGAACGTACGGCCGCCGTCGCGGGGCAATCCATTCGGCTACGACCGCATTCGCACTCCGGTTTCCGCCGTACGGCGAATGACGCAAGTAGCATCCGCGCGCGTGCTCAGCGAGCCGATCGATCTGATGCATCAAGGAGCCGCGCGCGTCATCGGTTCGTACCTGCTCGAGACGGACGATGGGCCGGCGCTCTTCGACTGCGGGCCGTCGACGGCCGTCGTCCGGCTGAGGGAAGGACTACGCGAGCGCGGGCTGGAGCTGACGGACGTCCGGCATCTGCTCCTCTCGCACATCCACCTCGACCATGCGGGCGCGGCGGGCGTCCTGGTCCGCGAGCATCCGGGCCTCCAGGTGCACGTCTCGCCGGTCGGCGCGCCGCATCTCGTCGAGCCCTCCCGCCTCGAGGGAAGCGCGCGGCGGCTGTACGGCGACCTGTTCGACACGCTCTGGGGCGAGCTCGCGCCCGTCCCGGAAGCGAACATCCGGATCGCCGGCGACCGCGTCCTCGGGCTCGAGTGTTTTCCCGCGCGAGGCCACGCCTCGCATCACGTCGTCTACGTCGACTCGGACGGAACCGCGTACTGCGGCGACGCGGCGGGCGTGCGGATCCAGCCGCACCGACTGGTGCTGCCTCCGACGCCGCCTCCGGAGCTCGATCCCGAGTCGTGGCACCGCACGATCCGCGAGCTCGAGCGCCGCGACCCGGACCACCTGGCGCTCGTCCACTTCGGCGTCGCGACCGACGCACGTGTCCATCTGGCCGCGCTGAGATCTCACCTCGACTATTGGGTGGAGCTGGTCGGGAGAGGCCTGTCAGAGGAGGACTTCGTCGCCGAGGTCAAGCACGAGCTCCACCAGGAGGATCGCGCCGTTCTCGACGAATACGACCGGGCTATGCCGCTGTGGCAGTCCTACGCCGGACTGAAACGCTACTGGGAGAAGCGAGACGGAAGCTGACATGAGTCGCTGGGCGGGCCCGCTTTCGGAATGGAACTTCCGGCTCCTGTTCGGCGCGCGCACGATCTCCTTCTTCGGGACGAATCTCGCGCCGATCGCGGTCGCGTTCGCGGTCCTCGACCTGACCGGGTCCGCGACGGATGTCGGGCTCGCCTTCGCCTGCTGGACGCTCGCGCAGGTCTCGACGCTGCTGGTGGGCGGTGTCGTCGCCGACCGACTCCCACGGCGTCTCGTGATGCTCAGCTCGGACTCTGCGAACTTCGTCATCCGCGCGACAATGGGCGCCCTCCTCGTCACGGGGCACGCACGTGTCTGGGAGCTCTTCGTGCTGCAGGCACTCGGCGGCGCTGCGACCGCGTTCTACTCGCCCGCCTCGACGGGGCTCGTGCCGGAGACGGTCCCGGCGTCCCTGCTCCAGCAGGCGAACGCGCTCATGAGCATCGCCCGCTACATCGCCTTCCCCCTCGGCGCCGCGGCCGGCGGGACGATCGTGGCGACGATCGGGAGTGGGTACGCGTTGCTCGTCGACGGGGGGACGTACGCGACCAGCGCGCTGCTCCTGAGCAGGTTCCGGCTCACGGGGCAGTCGCGCACGGCCGGAGCCCCGAACTTCCTCCGCGAGCTGCGCGACGGATGGCAGGCGTTCACCGAGCACACCTGGGTCTGGCTCTTGACCGGATGGATCTCGCTCTACTTCCTGATCACCTACGCGCCGTTCTTCGTGCTCGGTCCGTACATCGCGAAGCACTCGCTCGGCGGCCCGAAAGCCTGGGCGGTGATCGTCACGGGCGAGGCAATCGGGTCGCTGGCTGGCGGAATCGCGGGACTGCGCCTGCGCCCCAGGCGGACGATGACGACGATCGGAGCATTCTTCGCGCTGACGTCGGTGCAATGCCTGCTGCTCGCCGAGCATGCACCGGTCGTCGCAATCGCTGCCGCCGCCGTCCTCGCGGGCGCGGCGTTCTCGTTCGGCACGGTCATCTGGGACTCGTCGTTGCAGCAGGCGATCGCTCGGGACAAGCTCGCGCGGGTCAGCGCGTACAACTGGATGGGGGCGATGGCATTCCTTCCGGCCGGCTACGCGATCGCCGGTCCGGTTGCGAACGCGATCGGCGTGTCGACGACGCTCCGGATCGGTGCGGTCTGGATCGTCGTCTCGACGGCTGCCGTGCTCTCGGTTCGCAGCGTGCGTGACTTCAGGCTGCGGTCGGCGAGCGAAGGGGCGGACGACGAGCTCGAGGCGGCCACGGTCCCGACGTAGCCTTCTGCTGCGACGCGGTACGACGGGACGACGGTCGCTAAGCGGCAGCGCGGGCGCGGTCGATCGCCGTCTCGTACGCGCCGACGTAGTCGCTCACCATCCGCTGCGGCGAGAACTCCTCCTCGACGTAGCGACGCAGCTCGTTCGGATCGAGGTCGTCGGCCCGTTCGAGCGCGGCGGCCATCTCGCGATAGTCGTCGACGACGATCCCGCTGCGACCGTCCTCGATCACCTCCGGCACCGCGCCTCTGCGCGTCGCGATCACGGGCGTCCCGCACGCCATCGACTCGATCATCACGAGGCCGAACGGCTCCTCCCACTCGATCGGGAACAGGGTCGCGCGCGCGTCCTGCAGCAGCTCGACCTTCTCGCCGTGGGACACCTCGCCGAGGTACTCGATCCCATCGACGAGGTGCGGCTCGACGAACTCGTGGAAGTACGTGTGCTCCTTCGGGTCGTGCTTCTTGCCGGCGATCTTCAGCGGCAGCCCGGATTCCATTGCGACCGCGATCGCGCGGTGCGCGCCCTTGTCCGGGCTCAGGCGTCCGAGGAAGAGCAGGTAGTCGCCGCGGTGCGGCTTGCACGGGTAGACGGAGAAGTCGAGCGCGTTGGGACAGTTCGCGATCCAGTTCAGCTCGGGCTTCGGCTTGCGCTGGTTCAGCGAGATGGAGATCAGCCCGACCTGCGGAGCGACCTTGTCGATCTGCGCGTAGACCTCGCCGGGGTCGCCCTCGAGCGGGCCGTGCACCGTGTGCACGACGGGCGTGTCGACGACGGCGCCGAGCACGGCTCCGAGCATGCCGGTGTGGTCGTTGATGACGTCGAAATCGTCCGCGTGCGCGTAGGCGTTGAGGACGTGCAGGAGCTCCGGTTGCGTACGACCGATCAAGCGGCTTGGAGCTTCTTGGTAGACGGCGACGAGCTTCGCCCTCGTGTGCGAGTCGCCCGAGGCGAAGAGCGTCACGTCGTGGCCTGCGTCGACGAGCCCGTCGGCGAGCAGCCACACGATCCATTCGATGCCGCCGTAGCCGGTCGGCGGCACGGCGAACCACGGCGGGGCGAGAATGGCGATGCGCAACATCAAGCTTCTTCTACTGTTACCTGCCCGTCCTCCAGTCGAACATCCCACGAGCGGTCGAACGCGCGCACGCCGGTGAGGCGAATCGACCCGGCCCACGACGGGATCCCCACCGGCGCATTCGTCTCGAGCGCGTGGCGCGTGCGGTCGGGGTACAGGCCGAGCAGGACCTGCAACAGGAGCACCGGCGTCCCGGCGGCCCACGCCTGGGGGCGCGCGGCGGTGGGATACACGATCGGGAACGGTGTCTCCGAGCGGCGCATCCCCGCGAACACTTCCGGCAGCTGGTAGTTGAAGTACTCCGCGGCCGTCATGAGCCGCTGCACGATCCGCTGCGCCTCGGGCCAGCGCTCGTAGCGTGCGAGCCCTGCCGCGACGAGGGAGTTGTCGTGCGGCCACACGGTGCCGTTGTGGTAGGCGAGCGGGTTGTAGCCGAGGTCGTCCTTCGACATCGTGCGCACGCCCCACCCGGACCACAGCCCGTCGCCCATCAACGCGTCGACGACGGCGTCGACGCGGTGCGGTGGGACGATCCCGCTCCAAAGGAGGTGACCGATGTTCGAGCACATCGAGTCGACCTTGCGTTTCTCCGCATCGAGCGCGAGCGCGTAGTAGCCGCCGCGCTCCTCGCACCAGAACGCGTCGTCGAACTTCCGCTGCAGCTCGTCGGCCTCCGCGTCGAGCCTCGCGGCGAGGTCGCGGTCGCGCCACACCTCGCGCGCAAGCTCTGCGATCCGCCGCTTCGCGTCGTAGACGTAGCCCTGCACCTCGCACGGCGCGATCGGCGACATCGCGATCGTGCCGTCGTGGAAGCGCTGCGAGTCGTGGGAATCCTTCCACGACTGGACGTCGAGGCCGCGCTCCGACCGCTTGTGGAACTCCACGAACCCGTCGCCGTCGAGGTCGCCGTATTCGTCGATCCACCGCAGCGCCGCGAGCGCCGGTTCCTTGAGGTTCCGCGCCAGCGCGATGTCGTCCGTCCAGCGGAAGACCTCGGAGACGAGGACGAGGTACAGCGGCGTCGCGTCGACCGTCCCGTAGTAGCGCGGGAACCACGTCTTCGCGGCCTTCCCCTGCCTGACCTCGTGCGGGATCTTGCCGGGCTCTGCGTCGATCGCGGCGTTGTCCTCCTTCGACTGCAGCTCCGCGAGCACCTCGAGCGCCGTGCGCGCGAGCTCCGGCCCGAAGATCAGCGTCTGGATGCACGTGATGATCGTGTCGCGCCCGAACACGCTCATGAACCACGGCACGCCTGCGCCGGGGAGCTTGCCGATTCCCGAGCCGTCCGAGCGCATGCGCAGCGACGCGAGATCCGCGACCGACTGGATGAACGCGTGCGAGAGCATCTCCCACGTCGTCCGCACCTGAGGCACCTTCAACTGCCACGCCGACAGCGAGTCCCGCACGCGCCCCACCTCCTCGCCGAAGCGGCGTTCCGCGAGCCTCGTGGTCACCTCTTCCCCGTCCGGCAACGGGAAGACGCCGACGTGCAGCTCCCAGCTCTCGCGCGGCTCCAGGTTGACGGTGAACGTGATCTTCGTGGCGTCGACGTCGCCGCGCTCCGAGAGGATCACCTGTGTCTTCAGCGGGAACTCGTCCTGCGTTCGGTCTGCCAGCACGAACTGGTTGCGCTCGCCGTCGTAGGTCGCGGGCTGCGGTCCCGGTAGCGGCGGCGCGTTCGGGTCGCCGAGCGAGAAATCGTGGTCCTTGACGGCGAAGATGTCCGCGAAGTCAGAGCCGATGTCGAGCGCGAGCTCGAACTCGACCGGCCGCATGGCCGTGCTCTGCACCACGAACGTGTCCTGCATCGCGTCCTCGCCGACGAATCGCTCGCGGCGGATCGACAGCTCGTCCCGGCCGAGCGAGCCGGCGAGCGGGTTCCGCATGAAGAACGCGGCGGAGAAGTACTCGATCCGCCCCGACGAGAGCAACAGCGGCCGCTTCCCGTTGATCGTCATGTTCAGCGACGAGAGGAAGCGCATGTCCTGCGCGAAGAGGCCCTCGACGTCCGCGCTGAAGTCGCCGAGGTCGTCGCAGATGCAGAACGTCGCGCCTTCGAGGATGCGGAATTGCTCAGCCACGGTCAGTGCCGGATTATCCGCGCTCCGGAGGACTGTGCAAGCGCCTTGACGACGAGCTCGTCCACGTTCACGTGCGGAGGACGCGTGACGGCGAAGAGGACGCACTCCGCGATGTCCTCCGGCGTCATCGCCTCGACGCCCTGGTACACCTTCCTCGCTTCCTCCTCGTCGCCGCGGAACCGGATGCGCGAGAAGTTCGTCTCGACGAGCCCCGGGTCGACGGTCGTGACGTGAATCGGGCGGCCGAGGAGATCCTCCCGCAGCGCGTAGGTGAACCCGCGCACGGCGAACTTCGACGTGACGTAGAGGGAACCGCTCGGGTAGGCCTGGCGGCCGGCGATCGAGCCGATGTTCACGATGTAGCCGCCGTCGCGGAGGTGCGGCAGGCAGAGCCGCGTCATCCGGATGAGCCCGTTGACGTTCGTCTCGAGAACCGTCCGCTCGTCCGCCTCCGTGCTGGCGTCGAACGGATCGCGGCCGAGCGCGAGCCCGGCGCCGTTGACCAGGATGTCGAGGCCTTGAGCGGCAGCCGTCGCGACGAACCGCTCGCAGCTCTCGGGGTCGGTGACGTCGAGCTCGTGCGCCTCGACCGGCGCTGGGACCAGCTCGAGGCGCCGCGCGCCGCCGATCACACGAGCGCCTTCCTCGGCCAGCCGACGTGCGGTCGCAGCGCCGATCCCGCTGGAGGCCCCGGTGACGATCGCGGTCTTCCCGTCGAGGCCCGCCACGGGAGGACTCTAACCTCGTATGACCGGGAGCTCTCCGCGTTGCGTCAGCCCGGGCGGTGCGTGCTCCACCTGCAGCGTCGAGTGCGCGAGCCCGAAGCGCTGCGCGAGGAGCTGCTCGAGTCGCGCCCGCGCGGCATGGCAGTCCGCGCGATGGCCGACGAGCACGTGCGCCGAGACGGACGGGAATCCGCTCGTGACCGTCCACACGTGGAGGTCGTGGACGCCGACGACGTCGGGCTCGGACGCGAGCGCGCGGCGGACCTCGTCGGGGTCGATGTCGCCGGACGTCTCCAAGAAGATCGCCGTCGACTCGCGGAGCAACCGCGAGCTCGAGACGAGCATGAGCGCGGCGACGACGAGGCTCGCGATCGGGTCGAACCGGTTCCAGCCGGTCGCGAGGATCAACGCGCCGGCCGCCGCAGCGGCTGCGAAGGCCGCGACGTCGGTGACGAGGTGGAGGAACGCGCCGCGCACGTTCAGGCTCTCGCGGCTCGCGCGCGCGAGGATCAGGCTGGCGGCGATCGCGGCCGAGCCGCCCGCGAGCGCGACGACGAGCACGAGCCCACCGCGGACGTCGTGTGGCGAGACGAGCCGCCGGATCGCGGCGTACACGATCCAGACGGCGACGAGCGCGAGCGCGATCCCGTTCGCCTGCGCCGAGAGGATCTCGAGGCGCGAGTACCCGAACGTCCAGCGACCGCGCGCCGGCCTGGCAGCCATCCGCGCCGCCACGGCGGCGAACGTCAGCGCCGCCGCGTCGGTGACCATGTGCCCGCCGTCGGCGAGCAGGGCAAGCGAGTGCGCGACGATGCCCGCCGCGATCTCGGCTGCCATGACGGCGAGCACGATCGCCAGCGCGCCGAGCAGTGCGCGCCGGTCGCCCTCGAGCCTGTGCCGGTGGTCGTGTGCCATCGCAATCGATCGTATCCCCGGCACCCGGCGTTTCGATTACGCCGAGCCGGAAACCCGCTACACGCACTCACGATGCTGGAGGACTGAACGATGGCTGAGAACAAGCTCGAAGATGTCGAAGGCGCTGTCGAGGAGGGCAAGGACAAGCTCGTCGGTAACTCGAACAGCGATCTGAAGAAGCGTCTGATCGTGCCGGCGGCCGCGGGCCTTGGCAGCCTCGCCGCGACGTATGCCGTCCGCAAGGCGCCCGATCTTCTCGGAGGTGTCAAGCCAAAGCTCGAGCAACAAGGCGGCGAGGAGGTCGCGAAGGTCGGCAAGCGCGCGGCCGAGGAACTCCCGGGCGAAGGCGGTCCGATCGGCAAGGTGGCGAGCGTCGCCGGGAAGCTCGGCGGAGGCGGCTCGAGCGGCAAGACTCGTCGACTCCCGATTCAGCGCTGGACCGACGTCGCGGCGCCGATCGACGTCGTCTACCAGAGGTGGACGGAGTTCGACGAGTTCCCGAAGTTCATGCACCGCGTCCTGAACGTCGAGAAGGAGGACCGAAACAAGGTCTCGTGGGAGGAGAAGATCTGGTTCAGCCGCCGCCGGTGGGAAGGCGAGATCACCGAGCGGCGGAAGAACGACCGGATCGCGTGGAAGACGACGAAAGGGACCTCGCACACCGGCGTGATCACCTTCCACAAGCTCGACACCCATCTCACGCGGGTGATGCTCGACATCGACTTCCACCCGAGCGGGATGATCGAGAAGATGGCTTCGGGGCTCCGCTTCGTGAAGCGTGCGGTCGAGGCCGACCTGGCCCGCTTCAAGGCGTACGTCGAGCTCGGCGAAGCGAAGGGTCTCGACTACGGCCACGACGTCGAGGACGAGGATTCCGACCAGTCGAAGTCGCAATCCGGCCCCGATGACGAGGAGAGCCGCGAGCCGCGGCGCGAAGAGCGCGCGCGTGCGTAGAAAGCCTGGAGCGGCGCCGGTACTCGTGCCGGCGCCGCCGCCGGCCGTGAACTACTAGTCGTCCGAGCTCGAGCCGCGCCCGCGCTCGAAACCGTCGATGAAACGCGGGACGATCGTCTCGCGCACGATCTCGGGGCCGTTCTGCGCGAGATACTCACCGGCAGAGCTCGCAGCGTCCTCGAGCATCGGCACGAGCGAGTCGCGCGCCGAGTCCCAGGCCGAGCTGACCATCGACCCGAACACGTCGCTGCCCTCGCCCTTCTGCCGACTCCGCTCGGGCTTGTCCCCGCCGGATCCGCCGCGATCGACGAATGCCTTCTTCGCAGCGAGCGCAGTTGCGCCGCTGACGGCTGCAATCGCCGCCGCGCGGACAGCGGTCCTGCCCGCGCCGCCCCCGTTCGACCCGTTTCCGTTCGTCTGTTCGCTCATGTCCTCTTTCGTTGCTTGTGCCTGTGCCATCTCGTCAACTCCTCGCGGCTGTCGTCTTCGCTTGCGACGCCGAGGACTCGGACTGTCTGTTGGAACTTCGGGATCGACTGCCGCGGCCGCTCTTCGCCTCCTCGAGCCGTTGCACGAGCGTCTCGTTGACGCTGTTGAACGTTTCCGCAAGCCCGTCGGCCGCCTCGCTGAGCTCGTCCGACAGCCCGACGAGCTTCTCGAAGTCGACCTGCCCGTTGGCGAGCTCCGCTCGAAGCTCGCCGACGAGTTCCTCGAGACGCTGCGTGAGCTGTTCGGTGTCCTTGAGTGACGCCATAGACCCTCCTTTTGCCGCTAGGAAGGCAAGTCGTTCCCGCAACCCTCGGACGAAAACCCTCACAGGAGGTTCCCGAGCGGGCCGAGGTTGAGATTGAGGTCGCGATCCTCGAGGCCGAAGTGCTCCTTCAGCTCGTCCATCCGCCGCTCGAGCTTCATGAACGTCTCGCCGAGCCGCTCGATCTGCTCGTCGCTGAGCGTTCCCTGCTCCATCCGGCGGAGCGCCTGTCGTTCCATCAGCTGCCGAAGGAGCTCGACGATCGTGAGGACGAGCTGCACGAGCCCTTTCTCGACCTGCTCGGGATCGGCGTTCACGCGCCGCGGGAAGGCCGCGCCGAGCCGGTCGAGCTCACTGCTCATGACGCACCGCCGTCGACGAGGGCGAAGCTGTACGCCGGCCAGGGCCCAACACAGACGTACGAGAGGTCGGGACGGTCGCTCGCGACGGTCTCGACCGCGGCGCGAAAGCTTCCTCCGTCTTCCCTCGCCAGCAAGTACGCGGCAGTCAGCACGAGCTCCCGCGTTCCGGTGACGCCTCGAAGCGCGTCGCGCGTCAGCCCGCTCACGGCCTCGTCCAGCTCGTCGGCGACCGTCTCCGCGAGCTTCACCGAAGTCAGGCGGCTGCGCATGTACTGGCTCCCGGAGGGCGTGTCCGCCTCGTTGCCGTTCGTCTTCCGCAGGACGCGAACGCCCATCTCGACGCAGCCGCGGACCCGGTCGAGCGCGGCACGGAACTGCACGTCGCGGTCGCGGACAGCCGCGAGGAGCGCGAGCTCGTTCTCGTACGGTCGCGCCAGGCGCGCGGGGAGCACCGCGTCGTTGATCCGTGCGACCTCGTCGACGACGTGGGCGTGCGCGAGGATCGCGGACTCGGTGGGCTCGGCTGAGTCGCCGTCGATCTCGCTGAAGATCGCTTCGATCGCTCCGAGGGCGGCGGAGGCAAGCGGAGTTGCGCCGATACCGCGCACGTGAGGGAGATTCGCGGGATGCTCGGTGAGGGCGTAGAGGTGCACCATCTAGGACGCGTCGGCCTCGAGCCGCTCGAGCGTGCCGACGGAGGCGAGCAGGAGTCGCAGCCCGACGTAGACGAGGTCGACGTTCGCGACCGAGAGCGTGATGTCACCCGTCAGCGTGACGCCCTTGTTCAGCACGCGGTCGACGAGCTCGACCAGCGTCACCTCGTGCTGGAGCGCAGTGGAGCCGTTGGTCACGCCTGGTCCTCGTCGCCGGCGAAGTTGTACGGCGGCCACGGGCCGTTCAGCTCGTAGTCGATCCTGTCCTGCTCGTGTGCGCGCGCGACGTCCGCCAGCTCGTCGCGGAAGCGTGCTTCTTCGTCGTCCGCGACGAGGTACGCGCCGTTCAGGATCATCCGCCTCTCGCCCGGCTGAAGCGCATTGACGTGTGCGTCGCGTGCGACGGCCGCGAGACGGTCGTGAGTCTCCTGCGCCCGTTCGGCGACGAACAGCTCGACGTCCTCGTCCAGCCGGCGCGCCTCCTGCTTGCGCTGCATGTACGCGCGGCCGGCCGATGTCTCCTCGCCGGCCGAACGGTCGGCCGCAAGGCGTTCGGCGAGCGCGCCGACGTCGACGAACCCCTTGACGCCGAGCTCGACGGCGCCCTCGAGCCTGCGCAACGCCGACGCGAAGTCCGCGCGCTCGCGCAGCAGCTCGAGGATGTGGTCCTCGTTGCGGTAGATCGCTCCGAATCGGAACGGCAGGACCGTCGTCCGCCCGACGGCCGCTGCGAGCACCGCGTCGTGGGCGCGTGCCTTGTCCGCGAGCCACCCCGGATCGCGGAGATTGTCCTCGATCGCCGCCTCGCCGAACTCGTCGAGCCGGACCGCGCTCGCGACCGCCGCGACGTCGCCGTCGGCGACGAGCGTGACCGGCTCGCTCGGATCGACACCGCGCACGTCGTCGAACAACGAGCGCGGCGCAGTTCCGGGGACGACGCCGTAGACGTAGAGAGCACGTTCGCTCACAGGGCACGCTCAGTCTTTGTCGTCCAGCCCCGCTGCGCGCTCCAGCCGCTCGAGCCGATCCTCGAGCCCGCCGTTGCGGCTTCCGCTGCGCAGGAACGGATCGCCCTGCCACCAGTCGATGCCCATCTCGCGCGCCTTGTCCGCGGACGCGACCAGGAGGCGCAACTTGATCGTCAGCAGCTCGATGTCGAGCAGGTTGATCTGGATGTCGCCCGCGATGACGATGCCCTTGTCGAGCACGCGCTCGAGGACGTCGGCGAGCTGCGCCGGCTCGCTCCGTCCGAGCGAGCGGTAGGTGTTCGTCCGGTCAGGCGTGCTCATCGGTCCTCCTCGACCTGCGAACGGCGGTAGCGTCCTTGGCGCTCGAGGCGGATGAGGTCGCCGTCGTCGTCGAGGACGACCTCGTAGGACGCGAGGATGTCCGTCGAGTCCGGGATGCGGTGCACCTCGACGATCTCGACCGTCACCGACCATCGCCCGTCCTGCTTGGCGATGCCGGAGATGCTCTCGGCCTCCTTCCCGAGGAGGTTCTCGACGTGGCTCCGCGCCTGATCCACGATCGACGCCACCTCCGAGCTCGGCGTGCCGTGCTCAGGGTCCCTCTCTTCCTGCTCCGGCTCCCTCTCTTCCTGCTCCGGCTCCTCTTCTGCGGAACGCACGTCCTCGGGCTGCCCCTGCTCGACTTCCTCGTCCTGCGCCGACCGCTCGTCCCTCGGTTCGTCCTCCGGCTCGTGATCCTCGTGCGAGCGACCGCGCCGTCCGGCGAGAGCCTTCGCGGCGCCCGCGAGCCCGCCGGCGATCGCAGCGGCGGCCGCTGTCCGCGCCGCCCGCTTCGCCGTCGCCATCGGGTCGGCGTCGCTCTTCTCGCCGCGCTCGACGGCATCGTCGATCGCCGACCGCCGTCGTTCACGCGCTCCGGCGCGCGTGCGCTTCGCGTCTTCGCGCACAGCCTCTGCCATCAGAAACCTCCTCCTGCGGTGAGACGCCTGAGCAGCTCGTCCTCGATTCGCTCGAACTCCTCGGCGGTGATCTCCCCGCGTTCGAAACGTGCCTCGGCGTCCAGCAGTTGCTGCTCGATCGACTCGGGATCGTTCAGCTCACGCTCGGCTTCCTCGAGGAGCCGCTCCGCGATCCACATCGTCCCGCGGACCGGTGCCAGCGGAAGCGTGAGCAGTCCGGTGAAGAGACCCATCGATCACCCCCGGCTGTTCACGGAGGAAGCAGCGAAGGCCGTCGGCGGGAGCGGCCCGATCGCCTCGAACCGAAGGAGCGGCCGCTCGGCGCGCGCGAGCGCCTCGAGAGCGGACTCGAAACGGGCGAGCGACTTCCGCGCGACGAGAAACGAGCCTCTCAGCGCGACCCCGCGGCCCGGCCCCTCGAGCGTGACGTCGACGGCGTGGGCGGCGAGCGCGTCGGCGAGCCGCGCGGTATCCGCTTCGGTGCGCTCCTCGACTCGAGCCGCGACGATCTCGCCCAGCCGGATGCGGTCGTAGTACCCCGCCTCCCCCGCGCCGCGCGTGCGTTCGCGAAGCGCCGCGACCTGCGGATCGCTCGCCAAGATCTCGCGAAGCAGCTTCTCTTCGTCGTAGGTGGCCTTAACGTTCATCTGCACCTTGCCGTCGAGGCGCGCGAACCCGTCCAGGAGATCGTCGCGCGCGCCGATGAGCACGCCGTCCTCGAGCTCCGCGGAGGACTCGACGATCGTGCCGAAGGCACACGGGATCACGGTGGTGGACTCGAATGCAGATTCGATGACGCCGAGATGCCGATGGAGATCGCGCCGTTTCATCTTCATGTCGGTCGTTCGCACCGGGCTCACGATCGCAGCGATGCCCTCGCCCTCGACGACGGTCACGTCCGCTCCGTCGACGCCCTCCTGCCGGAACCGCTTCAGCGCGCCGCCGCGAACGAAGCCGTAGACGTAGAGCGCGCCGGTCGTCGTGCCGTGCGTCGCGAGCGCCACTAACGCGAGCGCTCCTTCCGGGAATTGCCCCGTCCCGGCGTCACCTTCTCCTTCGCGCCCTCGATCACGCCCTTCGTCTCGTCCTTCTTGCCGCCGCCGCGGAGCTCCTCGATCCCGGCCCTCTCCGTCTGCTGCAGGTCGAGCCGATTCACCGCTTCCGCGAAGCGGAGATAGGTGTCGACGCTCGCGATCACGATCCGCGCGTCGATCGTCACCACCTCGATCCCGATCACCGAGACGCGCACGTAGGCGTCGATGACGAGACCTTTGTCGAGGATCACGTCCAGCACGTCCGCGAGACCCGACGGGCTCGGCGCACGCTGGAGGTAGTTGCTGCTCGTGCCTCTCGTTGCTACAGCCATGACCCCTCCTTTTCAGCCGCGCGTCCGCCGGCTGTTTCGCCGTTGCTCGCGCTCGCGTAGTCGCTGGTGGAGCTCCTGTGAGTCGATGTGCCGGCTGTGTCTCTGCGAGCTCGTCGGCTGCACCTTGCCGATCGCGGAGTCCAGCTTGGAGCGAAGATCGTCCGCGATGTCGCCGATCCCCCGGTCGCCGAGATCGGGCAAAGCCTTGCGCACCGATTTCTTCGACAGCGCGAGACCCGCGCCCGCGCCCGCAAGGCTTGCGGCTGCCGGCAAGAGAAGCTTCTTCGCGCCGTTTCCGATGTCCTGGTTCAGTGCCATCGATCCTCCCGTCAAAAGGATGGGCACGCCGAATTTCTGTGGATACGGAAAGGAAGTTCGCCTGAATGCAGCGTCCTCAAACGCCGCGGGCGGTGTTAGTTCCGGTCGCCGCCGCCGATTCGGTTGCCGAGCGACTTCGCTGCGGCCGTGGCGCCGGCGACCGCGGCCCCGGCGGCCAACGCCTTCAGGGCCTCACGGGCCGTGGGCGAATCGGGCACCACTTTCTCCTCGGCCTCGTCGATCTTGTGCTCCGTGACCTTCTCGGCGCCCTTCTCCTGCAGCTCCGGTAGGCCCGCGAGCTCGGTCTGCTGCAGGTCGAGCCGGTTCACCGCTTCGGCGAAGCGGAGATAGGTGTCGACGCTCGCGATCACGATCCGCGCGTCGATCGTCACCACCTCGATCCCGATCACCGACACGCGCACGTACGCGTCGATGACGAGACCCTTGTCGAGGATCACGTCCAGCACGTCCGCCAAGCCGGACGGGCTCGGCGCGCGCTGGAGGTAGTTGCCGCTGGTCCCCCTCGTCGCTATGGCCACGGGGACGCTGTATCCAACTTCGGTCGCCCTTAACCGTCGTTTCGCATGTCGTCAGTTTGCGCAACGGTCCAGAGGGGAATCCAGCGCGCAGATTCCATCTCTCGACCACGGGGGTGCATCGTGGCGGACGACGACGAAGTGATGTCCACAGACGAAGACGAAGGGCTCTCGACTCCGAAGAAGATCGCGGCGGGAGCAGCGCTCGGCGTCGCGGTCCCCGCGGCAGTCGGGATCGCAAAGAAGATCATCGGAAACGGCGATTCGGACGAAGAGGACGGTGGGCGCGAGGAACAGGGCGAACCTTCTTCGCAACGTCGGTCGACCCCGACCCGCGCTCGGGCGGCGAGTTCGCGCCGGTCCACGCGCCGGAAGTCGAGCTCGACTCGCAAGAAGGCGACGGCGCGCAAGCGGTCCGGGACCTCCCGCAAGAAGACCACTTCGGCACGCGGACGGAAGAAGACGACCTCACGCGGATCGACCCGCAAGCGCACGACGAGCCGGGCGAGGAAGACGGCCTCTTCGGCGCGGAAGCGAACGACGTCAGCGCGAAAGCGTACGACGTCGTCGGCGCGCAAGCGAGCCGGCTCTGCGCGGAAGCGAACGGGTACGTCCCGCAAGCGGGCGACCTCCGCGACGCGGCGCAAGACGACCGGCGCGCGGCGCAAGACGTCGTCCGGCGTGCGGCGCAAGACGTCGGGTGCCAGGCGCAAGACGACCGGCGCGCGGCGCAAGACGACGTCGGGCGTGAGGCGC
>VAYM01000018.1 GCA_005884945.1 Actinomycetota bacterium
GCGCTCGAGTAGATGCGAATGTCCTCGGGCAGCTCCTGCAGCGCTTTGCGGTAGCACGCGGGCGGGAACGACGAGCCGAGCCGGCCGCTATCCCACGCCTCGATGACCGTCTTGCCGCACTCCGTTGTGTCCGCGCGTGCCACCGAAGACGCTGCCGCGGCGACGACCGCGGCCATCAGGCCGACGATGAAGACGCGTGCGCTCATGCCAGTCCGCCATGGTTGCGGCTGTGTGTGGTGAAGCTGTAAGAGCGCGCTAAGAGTCTCTTAAGAATCATCGAGCGCGCGGCGCCTGCCGGCCGCGACATGCACTTCCGCTTACCCGCGGGCCCCGCACGAAAACGGGCGCGACGTAAGGATTTTCTAAGAACCGGCGCGCACGCAGGCGGTCGCAACTGTCACACGATCGGCACAGTTCGGCGCGCCCGTCGGCGGTACCGTCCCTAACCCCCCTCCCACCCTGGGGTCGCGCGCGCGCGTGCGCACGCACACGCGCACGCGCGCGCGCGTGCGCGTGTACATAGAAGGGCTTCCTAGAAGGGGTCCCCTAGTCGGTCAGGCGAACGCCGCAATCGTCTTCGTCGCCAGCCGGTCGAGCGCCTCGACCGCGAGCTCGAGATGGTCCTCCTTCGTGTCCTCGAGTCTCGTGTGCGACAGGCCGCGCAGCGATTGCACGAAGAGCATCACGGTCGGGATCCCGGCCCGCGCGACTTCGGCGGCGTCGTGGAGCGGCCCGCTCGGCAGGCGATGCGACGTGCCGGCCACCTCGCGGATCGACTCGTCCGCGAGCCCGATGAGCCGCTCCTCGAAGAGGATCGGCTCGATGTTCCAGATGCGCTCCCACTCGACCTCGATGCTCTCCTCGCCCGCAAACCGCTCACTCGCCTCTTGCGCCTCGCGCAACATGGCGGCGAGCTTCGCCGCATCGAGGTGCCGCTGATCGAGTAGGCACTCCGCTGTCTCGACCACAGAGGTGACGATCCCCGGCTTCGTGACGACGCTGCCCATCGTGCAGACCGCGCCCTCGCCGGTGCGCCTCGCGATCTCTCGGATCTCGAGCTCCAACCTCGCCGCCCCCGCGAGCGCGTCGCGACGCTTGTCCATCGGCGTCGAGCCCGCGTGCGCCGCCTGCCCGCGAAACGTCACCTGGTGCCGCTCGACGCCGAACGTCCCCAGCACCACGCCGAGCGGGAGGTCCATCGCCTCGAGGACCGGACCCTGCTCGATGTGCAGCTCGAGGTACGCGACCGCGCCCTCGAGCTCCGTTCGCGCATCGAGTGCGCGATCGAGATCGACGCCGTGCTCGCGCAATGCATCCGGCAGCGCAACGCCGTCTGAGTCGCGGCGCGCGCGCAGCTCGTCCTGATCCGCCATCGAGCCGGCCGCCGCAGACGAGCCGAACAGCGAACGGCCGAAGCGCGCGCCCTCTTCGTCCGCCCAGTTCACGAGCCGAACCGTCACCGGCGGCGTCCCCTCGCCGGCGATCCGCCGCAAGACCTCGACGCCGGCGACGACGTTCAGCGCGCCGTCCAGCCACCCGCCGTTCGGGACGGAGTCGATATGGCCGCCGATCAATAAGGACCGCTCGGATTCGCCGCGCAGCGTAAACCACTGGTTGCCCGCGGCGTCGATCGTCTCCTCCGCTCTCGTATCCGCGACTTTGTCGCGCAGCCACTCGCGCGCCTGCTGCCACGTGTCGGTCCAGGCGACGCGCTGCGCGCCGTTCTCGTCACCGGTGAGCTCCTGCAGCTCGCGCAACTCGGCGACAACTCGGCTCGGTTGGAGCGCCATCGAGTGCGAGCCTAACGCGCCGCCGGAGAGTAAGCTCGGGCTCGCGAAGACGAGCCGAGGGAGGTCCCGCATGTCAGTCTTGATCAAGGGCGGCCGCATCATCACGGCGGCCGACGACTACATCGGCGACGTCTACGTCGAAGGCGAGCGCATCTCCCTCATCGGCGAATCGCTCGACGTCCAGGCGGACAAAGTGATCGACGCGTCCGGAAAGTACGTCTTGCCGGGTTGCGTCGACCCGCACACGCATCTCGACATGCCGTTCGGCGGGACGACCACGATCGACGACGTCGAATCCGGTCAGACCGCAGCCGCCTTCGGCGGGACGACGTGTCACGTCGACTTCATCATCCAGCCGCATGGGTCCACCTTCGCAGAGGCGTTCGACGAGTGGCGCGCCAAGGCGAACGGCAAGCAGATGATCGATATGGGCTACCACATGGCGGTCACCGACCTCCACGAAGGCGGGACGCTCGAGGAGCTCGCGTCGCTGCCGGATCAGGGAATCACGTCCTACAAGCTGTTCATGGCGTACAAGGGCGCGCTGATGGTCGACGACGAGACACTCTTCAAGACGATGGAGGTCGCCGCCGACACGGGTGCGCTCGTGATGGTGCACGCGGAGAACGGCGACGCGATCGACGTGCTCGTCAAGAAGGCGCTCGCGGAGGGACACACCGAGCCGCACTGGCACGCGCTGACGCGACCGCCGGAGACCGAAGGCGAGGCGACGAACCGCGCGATCCAGCTCGCTCGCGTGGCCGGCGCGCCGCTCTACGTCGTCCACGTCTCGTGCCGTGAAGCGGTCGAGCCGATCGCGCTCGCGCGCGAGAAGGGCTGGGACGTGTGGGGCGAGACCTGCACGCAGTACTTCTTCGTCGACTACACGTTCCTCGAGCGGCCGAACTTCGAAGGAGCCAAGTACGTCTACACGCCGCCGCCGCGCGCAAAGGAGAACCAGGAGGTCCTCTGGAACGCCGTGCGCGCCGACATCCTGAGCGCGATCTCCACCGATCACTGCGCGTTCAAGTGGGACGGTCAGAAGACGCTCGGGCGCGACGACTTCTCGAAGATTCCGAACGGCGGCCCCGGCCTGGAGAACCGGCTCCAGATGATCCACGAGTTCGGCGTGCGCGCCCGGCGGATCTCGCTGAACCGGATGGTGGAGTTGCTCTGCACGAACCCGGCGAAGCTCTTCGGGCTGTACCCTCGCAAGGGCACGATCGCGGTCGGGTCGGACGCGGACATCGTCGTCTTCGATCCGGAGCGGAAGCTCACGATCTCGGCCGCGAGCCAGCGCTCACGGACCGACTACAACCTCTACGAAGGCACCGAGGTGACGGGCACGCCTGAGGTCGTCCTGCTGCGCGGCAACGTGCTCGTGGAGAACGACGAGCTCGTGGCGGAGCCGGGAATCGGCCGGTTCGTAAAGCGGGCGAAGTTCGGCGAGGAGCTGAAGCCGGCAGCAGCGGCAGCAGCAGCAGCCTAGAGCTCCGGGTAGATCGCCCCGTCGACGACCACGGGCTCGAGTCGTCTTCGTGTCAGGCCGGCGTCGGCGCGCGCTCGGTGCGCAGCCTCGCGGCACGAGACGAACTCCACGTCGGCCGCCGCGAGCGCGTGCTCGATCAACGCGCGCAAGACCTCGACTCGGTGCGGCCGTCCCGAGAGGAACGGATGGCACGTGAGGACGAAGAGGCTTCCGTGCCGGCGCATCGCGTCGAGCTCGCTCGTCCACAGATCGAGCACCTTCGCGGGCGACTCGATCGAGCTCTTGAACGGCGGCCTCGGCATGTAGGCGTACTGCGCCCAGTCGTCGAGCGACCAGTGCACGGGCAGCTCGACGAGATCGCCGTGCTTCGTCTGGAGCAGGTACGGCCGGTCGTCGTCCATCAGGCTCGAGTCGTAGGCGAGGCCGTGCTCGGCAACGAGCTCAGGCGTGAACCACGTCGGCTCCCAGCTCGGACACCGAAAGCCTTCGGGCCGGACGCCACGACGCTCCAACGCTTCGAGCGCGCGCTCGAAGTCCGAACGCTCCGCCGCTTCGTCCTGGTCGATCGGGCTGAAGTGTGCGTACGAGTGGTGAGCGACCTCATGCCCCGCCTCGAGGATCCGTTCGACCGTCTGCGGGTATCGGTCCGCGGTCAGGCCGGGGACGAAGAACGTCGCGGGCAGGTCGTACTCCGCGAGCAGCGCGAGGATCCGCGGCACGCCGACGAGGGGGCCGTACGCCTGATGCGACATGAGCCCAGCGTTGTCCGCGTGACGCCGCCCCTCGACGAGGACCGGCGACTCCGCGTCGACGTCGAACGAGAGGATCGCCTGCGTCACGCTCTCCTGTGGAAGGACGCGCTAGGCCGCAGCCGGAGTCGGATCGGGCCGAACGAGCACGGTGTCCGCGACCTTGATGATCTCGTCGGCCGGCAGATCGGCCGCGCCCGCGTGCTTGCGGATCGCGTCCGGGCTCGACGCCTGGTAGATGCACACGGTGCCGACGCTCCCGTCCTCCTCCGCGAGGACGTAGCTCCGGATCCAGCGGATGTCGTCCTCACCCATGCGCTCGCCTTCGGCGGTCGACCGCGCGGCGGCCTCCTTCAGGTCGTCGCCCGTCCGCCAGCCGTTTCGACGCAAGATGACGTACGTGTCCATTCGTTCTCCTTTCGTTGCCGCGTTAGCGTGTCTGCGGGAAGCCGAGGTCGACCTTCGAAGTCGCCGGATCGGGCCAGCGCGACGTGACCACCTTGCCGCGCGTGTAGAAGTC